>JAJYFW010000310.1 GCA_021785335.1 Pseudomonadota bacterium | reverse complement strand
CAGCACGTGCGTCGCGTTGTCGTAGGTCTCCGCCTGCGTCAACGTGTGCTTGATGCCGAGGAGGTCGATCGTCGTCGTGGTGTTGTTGAAGCCCTCGATGGTTCCAGCCATCGAGCCCGGCGCCAGCAGGCCCAGATATTCATGGCCGGTGCCCGGCTCGAACTGCACGATCTGCGGTGCCGAGACGCTGAGGACGTCGAGCTGTGCCGCGGGCACCACCGCGAGCGTGCCGGCGCCGCCGATGATGCCGTTGACGGTCAGCGTGCCGCCGCTGGCCTCGATCGTGCCCGCGTTGTCGCTGGAAAACGAGAAGGTGATGTCGCCCTGCCCCAGGATCGTGCCGCCGGCACCGAGCGCGATCGTTGCCGCCGACAGCGTACCGCCGAGGATGCTGATGGTGCCGCTGCCGGTACCCGCGGCGCCGACCTCCACGAGCCCTGCGTCGTTGAGTGAACCGGCGCTGCCGATGGTGACGACGCCGGTGCCGCCGACGCCGGCGAGCAGCGTGCCAGCCTGGGTCGCGGTGCCGCTCAGGGACAGCACGCCGGCACCGGTGCCGAGCACACCGAGTTCGACGACGTTGGGCAGCGCCAGACTGCTCGCGGCACCGACCAGCAGCGTGCCGCTGCCGCCATTCCCGAGTTCGACCGGGCCCGCGACCGAAAGCACTGACGAGGCGCTCGTGAGGTTGATCGTGCCGTGGCTGCCGGCCGCGTCGCCGGCGACCAGGCTCCCCTGGACGCTGACCGTGCCGAAGTCGATCTCCAGCGAGCCGCTGCCGGCCCCGCCGACCACCAGGGCGTTGGCATCGGCGATGCTGCCGTAGTGCTGCACCGTGACCACGCCCGTACCGCCGGACGAGGCGCCCAGCACCATGGCGGCAACGTCCACGGTGCCGCCCAGCGACGTGGCATTGCCGACCACCAGCGTGCCGCTGCCGGCGACGCCGACGTCCAGCGTGCCGGTGAGCCAGTAGCCGGCCGCGCCCGTGGCGAGGTTGGTCCCATCGACGGTGACAACGCCCACGCCCCCGGTGCTGACGCCGATCGCGGAGTTGAGCGCGTCCGAGACTTCACCGAGGTTGATCGTGGCCACGCCGGTGCCGGCGACGCCCACGAACAGGCCGCCCGCGACGGTCTTCCCCGTGTCGGAGAGATTGGCGCTGGTATTGACCAGCAGCGTGCCGTGGTCGCCCGCGCTGACGCCGACCTCGGTGTAGACGCCCTTGAGCGAGGCGGTGTCGCTGACGCTCAACGTGCCGGCCGCGCCATCGCCCACGGCGATCAGGCCGCCCGAGACCTTCAAGCCGGGGGCCACGTTGACCCCGTCGAGGGTCGCGAAGCCGTCGGCGACCAGTTCCACGGGCGCCGCCGCGACCGCGGTGTCCGAGGCGCCTTGCAGGTAGAAGCCATGGGTGCTGGACAGCAGGCCCAGGTATGCGCCCGCGGCCACGATCACGGCGTTGGCGGTCACGCCATAGGCGCCATGCTCCACGACCTTGCCATGGCTGCCCACGAACAGGATGCCCGCGGTGGTGGCGCCGTCCAGCACCAGGTAGCTGCCCGCGCCCGCGCTCAGGGTGGCGGCGCCGGCCTGGCCGACATAGGCGTTGTCTCCCACCGTCATGCCGGCGTTGCCGGCAAGCGTGATCGAGGCGGCGGCTCCCTGCGAGACGCCGGCCAGCAGGTTGCCGCCCACCGTCAGGTTGGACCCGTTGAGATAGACCGAGGCGGCCGCGCTCGTCGCGACGCCGGCCACCAGGTCGCCGCCCACCGTCATGTCGGCGTTGCCGGCGAGCGTGATCGAGGCGGTGGCGCCCTGCGAGATGCCGGCGAACAGGGTGCCGCCCACCGTCAAGCGGCCGTAGTTGATGTCGACCAGGCCGCGCCCCGCCTTCGAGACGCCCGCGTACACGTTGCCGCCGATGGTGCCGTAGCCGCCCGCGGCAAATGTCAGGCCGCCGGTGCCGCTTTGCCCGATCGTCGCGGCACCGGTGATGGTGACGCCGTTGCTGCCGGTGTCGTACACGTTGCCGTGAACCCCGGTGTTGCCGCCGATCAGCAGCGAGCCGGCATCGACCCTCGCGGCGAAGTTGCCGGTTTCCAGCAGGGTGCCCGAAGCGGCACCACCCACCGCGAGCACGCCGGTGTCGTTGAGCTTCCCCACGATCGTGTTGACGTTGGTGACGTAGGCGGCGCCGGTATCGATCACGCCGCTGTAGCGAAGCTCGATCTTGCCCTGGAGTGCCACGACGCTGGCGGTGAGCGTCTGATCCAGGACGCCGGTGCCAAGCGACGGGCCGCCGTAGAAATCGACGGTGCCGACCGTGGCGCCACCCATCGCCAGTGTCGGCGTCAGCACCACGCCGGCGCCCGACAGCGTCACCATGGCGGTGTCGGTGGTGCCGGGAACGGTGCTTGATGACCAATTGCCCGCCGTGAGCCAGCTTTTGTGGTCGGAGCCTCCGGTCCAGGTGATCGTGGCCATGGGCTGGTCCTCGTCTTGGGTTGATGTGGTCTTGGGTTGATCTCTGGGCCGCGCCCTAGGACGAGAGCGGCATTGACGTATCGAGTGGCGCGGACGGAGCCTCCTGCCGCGGCACCAGCGCGTAGCCGATGCCGCGGACGGCCCGCACCGAGTACGGCGCGTGGTGCTCGGTCAGCGTCCGGCGCAGGCGCGACATGGCCGCCTCCAGCGCGTTGGGCGTCACCGGGGCGTCGGCGGAGAACACGGCGCGCTCGAGCCGCTCGCGCGGGGTGAAGCCGTCGCGCGTGCGCATCAGCATCGCCAGGACCGCGGCCTCGCGGCGGCGCAGCCGGACCGCCCGCTCGCCGACATGCATCATGCAGGTGGTGGTATCGAGCTCGACGCCCCCCATCCGCACCGTCGGGCTGAGGCGCTGCGTCGGCCGGCGGAGGAGGGCGCGCAGGCGGGCGATCAGCTCGTCGATGCTGAAGGGGCGCATCAGCACGTCGTCCGCGCCGGCGTCGAGGATCGCGATGCGGACGAGGGCGGGGCCGCCGTCGGCGACGACCAGGATCCGCGCGTCCGCCAGTTTCTGGCGCAGGCGCTGCAACAAGGGCGTGGCGGCGCTCGGCTTTGATGCCACGTCCACCAGCACCGCCTCGTAGCCCGAGAGATCCGTGCCGTTCAGCGCGTCGTCCATGGCAATCGAGCCGTCGGCGCCAATGCCGTGCTGGGCCAGTAACCGCGCCTGCACGATCGAGGCTTCCGGCGCCGTCGCGAGGACGAGGACCTGCATGTTACAATTTAGAAACGACTGTGCGAGCGCCGGAATTCCGCCGCGCGATGCCGTCCCGAATATCCATTTCACCCCAGAGCATTGCTAATAAGGCCTCAATGCTGTGGGGAGATATTGCTCGGAAGGTCAGCATATGTAAAGCGAAGTTTCCAAAAAAGACACGTTGTCATTTTTAATATTCGAAATGAGCGAATCCCTCGCGTTGCTTGAAATGGTTAGCTTTTAATCTCTGTGAAACAATGAAAATGGAACCGCCCCGTATCGTTCCGACGCGTAACATTTCCGTGATCCGAGTTAACGTGACGTCTGAGGCATAATCGCCGATAAAATACCCCTGTCGGAAAGCATGAAGGGAGTCGACGATGAAAGTACTTCTCCTCGCGCTGGCCCTGTTCGGCGGTTTCGTTACGGTCGCCGCGCCGCTCGCGCAGGCCTGCCCGCTGCATCACAACTACCAGGGTTCCTGACCCCTTCCGTCGTGGCGCGCGCGGCCCGGCCGGGGTTGCGCGCGATTTCCTGACCGCCGGGGAACGTGCTTTTGGCTGACAAGGCCGGGGCGCGCAGGGGTGGAATGACCCCA
>JAJYFW010000309.1 GCA_021785335.1 Pseudomonadota bacterium | reverse complement strand
CGGCGAGGACTACGCGGAGGTGCGCTACGAGGGTTACGGGCCGGGAGGGGTTGCCGTGATCGTCGAGGCGCTGACGGACAACCGCAACCGCACCGCCTCCGACGTGCGCTCGGCGTTCGCGAAGCACGGGGGCGCGCTGGGGGAGACGAACTCGGTTTCTTTTTTGTTCTCGCGGCGCGGCATGCTGCGCTATCCGGCGTCGGTCGCGGGCGAGGAGGCGATGCTGGAGGCGGCGATCGAGGCGGGGGCGGACGATGTGGCGAGCGGGCCGGAGGGGCATGAGATCAGCACCTCGGTCGAGGATTTCTTCGCCGTGCGCGACGCGCTGGAGGCGAAGTTCGGGGCGCCGGAGGAGGCGCGGCTCGACTGGAAGCCGATGACCACGGTCGCGCTCGACGAGGAACTGGGGGCGAAGATGGTCAAGCTGCTCGACGCGCTCGACGAGAGCGACGACGTGCAGAACGTGACGGCGAATTTCGAGGTTTCGGACGCGCTGATGGCGAAGCTCTCCGCATGATGGTTTGCCGGGCCACATGACGCGCATCCTGGGCCTCGATCCCGGACTGCGGGTGACCGGCTGGGGTCTGGTCGAGGCCACGGGGAACCGGCTGCGGCATGTGGCGGACGGGGTGGTCGAGACGGATGCCGCCGAGAGCGTGCCGGCGCGGCTGCGCGCGCTGCACGAGGCGCTGGCGGTGCTGATCCGCGACCTCGCGCCGGACGAGTCGGCGGTGGAGGAGACGTTCGTGAACCGCAATCCGGCGTCGACGCTCAAGCTCGGTTATGCGCGGGGCGTGGTGCTGCTGGCGCCGTCGCTCGCCGGGATACCGGTCGCGGAATACGCGGCGCTGTCGGTGAAGCAGGCGGTGGTGGGAACCGGCGGTGCTTCCAAGGAGCAGGTGCAGGCGATGGTGCGGCGGCTGCTGCCGGGGGCGGTGATGAAGCGGGCGGATGCCGCGGACGCGCTGGCGGTGGCGATCTGCCACGCCCATCATCGCGGCTCGGCGATGCGGTGGAGAGCAGCATGAGGGCCTGCCGGTGATCGGGCGGCTCACGGGGCGGATCGAGGGGCTCGAGGCGGATCGCTGCCTCGTCGATGTCGGCGGCGTGGGCTACGTGGTGATGGCCTCGACGCGCACGCTCGGCGCGCTCGAGCCGGGCGCGGAACAGCGGCTGTGGGTCGAGACCGTGGTGCGCGAGGACGCGATCACGCTGTACGGGTTCCTGCAGGCGGCGGAGCGGGAGTGGTTTCGCATCCTCACCGGCGTGCAGGGGGTGGGGCCGAAGGTGGCGCTCGGGATTCTTTCGGCGCTGGCGCCGGCGGACCTCGTTTCGGCGATCCAGTCGGGCGATCGGGCGATGCTGTCGCGGGCGCCGGGGGTGGGGCCGAAGCTCGCGATCAGGCTGGCGACGGAGTTGCGCGACAAGGCTGGCGCGCTGCCGCTGCCCGATTCTGTTTCGGTGGCGGCGAGCGTGCCCGCGGGGCCGGACGCGGAGGTGATCTCGGCACTCGGGCATCTCGGCTATCGTCGCGGCGAGGCGGAGGGGGCGCTGGCCAGGGTGCGCCAGCGGCTCGGCGCGGACGTGGCGTTCGCCGATCTCGTGCGTGAGAGCCTGCGGGAGATGGCCCGATGAGTGCCGCTGGGAGCGCCCCTGGGAGCGCCCCTGGGAGCGCCCCTGGGGGCGGCGCGAGGAAGCGGGCCGCGGCGCCGGCGCGCGAGGAGGAGCCGGCGCGGCGCGTCGATGGCGCGCGGCAGCCCGAAGACGCCGCCGAGGCCGCGCTGCGGCCGCAGCGGCTGACGGAGTTCGTGGGGCAGAAGGCGGCGCGCGAAAACCTCGCGGTGTTCATCGAGGCGGCGAGCGGGCGGCGGGAGGCGCTGGACCACGTGCTGCTGCACGGGCCGCCGGGCCTGGGCAAGACGACGCTGGCGCAGATCGTGGCGCGGGAGTTGGGGGTGGGGTTCCGCGCGACCTCGGGGCCGGTGATCCAGCGCGCGGGGGATCTCGCGGCGATCCTGACCAACCTCGAGCCGCGCGACGTGCTGTTCATCGACGAGATCCACCGGCTGCAGCCGGCGATCGAGGAAGTGCTGTATCCGGCGATGGAGGATTTCCAGCTCGACCTCATCATCGGCGAGGGGCCGGCGGCGCGCAGCGTGCGCATCGACATCCCGCCCTTCACGCTGGTGGCGGCGACGACGCGGGCGGGCCTGCTGGCGACTCCGTTGCGCGACCGGTTCGGGATTCCGCTGCGGCTGATCTTCTACACGGCCGAGGAGCTTCGGCTCATCGTGGCGCGCGGGGCGGAGAAGCTGGGGATCGCGCTGCTGCCGGAGGCCGCCGAGGAGATCGCGCGCCGCGCGCGCGGCACGCCCCGCGTGGCCGGGCGGCTGCTGCGGCGGGTGCGGGACTTCGCCACGGTGGCGCGGAAGACGCCGGTCGACCGGGCGACGGCGGACGCGGCGCTGACGCGGCTCGAGGTCGACGCGCTGGGACTCGATGCGATGGACCGGCGCTACCTCAGGCGGATCGCCGAGCATCATCATGGCGGGCCGGTGGGGGTGGAGACGCTCGCGGCGGCGCTGGCGGAGGCGCGCGATACGCTGGAGGACGTGGTCGAGCCGTTCCTGATCCAGGAGGGGCTGGTGCTGCGCACGACGCGCGGGCGGGTGCTGGGCGAGCGCGGGTGGCGGCACCTCGGGATGCTGCCGCCGACTGGGCCGCAGGCGATGCTCGATCTCGCGCCCGAATAGGCGCGCAAGCGTGGCTGCCCGGAAATAGCCACGAAACGGCCAAGGTTTTCGCTGCCCTGGCAGGCAGAAAAGGAGGCTGGCGGCGAATCGCGAAAACCGGCCTGGGATGGAGGGGTTTTCATGCGCCGGTGGTGGCGAAACGCGCGGCTCTCATGCAGGAGGCGGCGCTGATGATGGGGGGAGGCGTCGCTGGCGGCTCGGGCAGGGGGCACACCTACCGGCTGCGCGTGTACTACGAGGACACGGATGCCGGGGGCGTGGTCTATCACGCGAACTACCTGCGTTTCGCCGAGCGGGCCCGTACGGAAGCCTTGCGCGGCGCGGGGGCGCCGCATGCCGAGATGGCATCGCAAGCCGGCGTGTTCTTCATGGTGCGGCGCGTCAAAGTGGACTATGCGGCACCCGCCCGGCTCGACGATTCGCTGCTCGTGGTCACGGAGCCGCTGCGGATCGGGGGCGCGACGGTGGATCTCGTGCAGCGTGTGATGCGCCAGGACGGGACGGGCGGGGAGACCTTGCTGGCCTCGCTCGAGATCGGGCTTGCCTGCGTGCGGATCGCGGATGGCAGGCCGGCGAGGATCCCGCCCCGGTGGCAGGCGGCGCTGGCGCTGCTGGCCGGCGGCGGGGCGAGGGCATGAGACGGACGGTTACAGGACCCGGTTCGACCGGGCAGGAGTGCTGAGTTGGATCAGACGACGCAGGCGGCCGGTTCGGCCGTGGGTGGTGCGGTGCATGCGGTGAACCTGGCGGCGGCGGGCGCGGACCTGTCGCTGTTCGGCCTGTTCATGAACGCCGACATCATCGTGAAGCTCGTGATGCTGATGCTGATCGCGGCCAGCGTCTGGGTCTGGGCGATCGTGTACGAGAAGGTGACGACGCTGCGCCGGGTGCGCCGCGCGGCGGACGCGTTCGAGGAGCGGTTCTGGTCCGGCGGCAGCCTCGAGGAGCTCTACGAGGAGGAGGGCGAGAAGCCGACGCACCCGATGGCCGCCGTGTTCGGCGCCGCGATGACGGAGTGGCGGCGCAGCGCGCGCGTGGCGGGGGCCGACATCTCCCACACCGCGGCGCGCGAGCGCACCGAGCGCGCGATG
>JAJYFW010000308.1 GCA_021785335.1 Pseudomonadota bacterium | reverse complement strand
TCCTGGCAGGCGCGCACCAGCGCCAGCTTCTCCGCCGGGCTCACGCGCGCGAAGATCGCAACGCCGCGCAGCGCCGCGGGGTTGGCGAGCACGCCCGCGATCGCCTTGCCCTCCACCACCTCGCCCGTCTCGCCGGCGAGCCCGACCGCGCGGGCGATGGCGCGCGCCGTCACCGCGTGGTCGCCGGTCACCATCACCACGCGGATGCCGGCGCGATGGCAGTCGCGGATCGCCTGCGGCACGTCGGCGCGCGCCGGGTCCTCCATGCCGATCAGGCCGACCAGCACCAGCCCCTCGTAGGGCGCGCCGTCCGGCCCGGTCTGCAGCTTCATCGCGCAGGCGAGCACGCGCAGGCCGTGAATGCCGAGCCGCCCGGCATGGGCGAGCCACTCGCCGCGCGCATGCTCGTCGAGCGCGACATCGCCGTGGTCCGCGAGCACGCGCGTCGCGGCGGCGAGCACCGCCTCCGGCGCGCCCTTGACCGCGACGAGGAAGCCGTCGCCGCTCTCGTGCACCGTCGCCATCATCCGCGTGGCGGCGTCGAACGCGTGCTTGCGAACCAGCGGTCGCTCGGCCAGCAGCTCCCGTCGTTTCAAACCCGCGTGGTGCCCGGCGCGCAGCAGCGCGATCTCCATCGGGTCGCCGCTGGCGTGGTGCCCGGCATGATCGAGCGAGGCGTCGTTGCAGAGCACGGCGAGGCGCAGCAGCAGGCTCGCCTGGCGGTCGCCGGCGAGGCGGGCGGCGGCCTCCGCGTGCCCCGCGCTGCCGTGCGCGCCGGTCGCGACCTCGATCTCGCCGGAGGGCGTGACCAGGCGGCGCACCGTCATGCGGTTCTCGGTGAGCGTGCCGGTCTTGTCGGTGAGGATGACGGTCGTCGCCCCCAGCGTCTCCACCGCCGACAGCCGCTCGATCAGCGCGTTCTGCCGCGCCATGCGCCACATGCCGCGCGCCAGCGCCAGTGTCGCCACGATCGGCAGCCCCTCGGGGATCGCCGCGACGGCGAGCGCGATCGCGGATTCGAGCGTGAGCAGCAGCTCGTGGCCGCGCGCGAGCCCGACCCCGGCGATCGCGGCGGCCACGGCGAGCGTCGCCCAGACCAGCTGTGCCGAGAGCCGCGCGAGCTTGCGCTCCAGCGGCGAGCTTCCCGCGTCGGCCTCGAGCGAGAGCTGCGTGACGCGGCCAAGCTCCGTCGCGAGCCCGGTGGCGACAACGACACCCGCGCCGCTGCCGCGCGTGACGGAGGTGCCCTTGAACAGCATCGAGGCGCGGTCGCCGAGGCGCGCCTCGCGCGGCACCGGCCTTGTATGTTTTTCGACCGGAACGGATTCGCCGGTCAGCGTCGACTCGTCCGCCGCCATCTGCGCCGCCTCGACCAGCCGCAGGTCGGCCGGGACCGCGTCGCCCGCGTCCAGCAGCACGATGTCGCCCGGCACCAGTTCCTCGGCCGAAACGAGGCGCACATGGCCCTCGCGGCGCACCCGTGCCGCGTGGCCGCCCAGCGCGCGCAGCGCCTCGATCGAGCGCGCCGCCTTCAGCTCCGTCGCGAAGCCGATCGCGGCGTTGATCGCGAGCACGGCGAGGATGGCGCTGCCCTCCTCCAGTTCGCCGAACCAGAAGGCGAGCCCCGCCGCTGCGCCGAGCAGGTAGACGACCGGCCCCGTGAACTGGTGCAGCAGCAGCCGCAGCGCGCTGGCCGCCCGCCGCGCGGCGATGGCGTTGGGCCCGAACGCGGCGCGCCGCGCGGCCACCTCGCCGTCGCGCAGGCCCTCGCCGTCCGGCACGCCGAGTGCCGCCAGCACCGCCGGGACGGGCAGGGCGTGCGGGCCCGCCGGCAAGGCCAGCCGCGGCGGGTCGCCGACGACGGGCTGGGACATCGCGAGCCTCCTTTCCTCGCCAACGGACAGCATGGGCCAAGACATAGCGCAGGCAGCCGCGCCGGCCATGATCCAGGTCAGCGCGGCCTCAGCTTCCCTCGTCGCGCCCGCCGCGGCGAAAGCGCCGCGCGATCGCCATCGCCGCGCCCGCCAGGAGCCGCCGCGCGATCGGCAACCGGTCCGCGAGGAGAACGAACCCGAGCGGCAGCATCCAGAACCCCACGACCGGCAGGAACCAGGCGAAGCCGCCCAGGACCAGCAGGATGCCGACGGGCAGGCGCAGCAGCGGCGAGGCCTGGCGCAGCCGCTCCATGCGCGCGGCGATGCGCGGCGGCAGCCGCTCGATCTGCCGGCGGATGAACTCCTCCGCTTCCCGGTCGCTGGGGAGCATGCGTTCGAACCCCCTGGCCGACGAACCGCCTTTCCTCCAGACGCCGGGAACTCGCCGCGGAGTCAAGGGCGCCGCGTTTGCGCGCAGCTCCCGGCGGGCGCAGACTCCGCGCCGCGACAACGGAAGAAGAACGGGGGGAGCGTTGGACAAGGAGGCTGCCGGCGCCATCGAGCGCGCGCTGCGCGAGCGGTTCGGCGAGGCGCTCGCCGCGGATCCGGCGCTTGCGGGACTTGCCGGGCTCGCGCGCATCGCCGGCCATCGCTCGCACCGGCGCTATCTGCCCCGCCCCGTCGAGCCCGCGCTGCTGCGCCTGCTCTGCGCGTGCGCGCTCTCCGCGCCGTCGAAGAGCGACCTGCAGCAATGCGACATCGTGATCGTGAGCGATCCCGCCATCCGCGGCGGGATCGCGGCCACCATCCCGGACATGCCATGGATCGGGACGGCGCCGGCGTTCCTGGTCTTCGTTGCCAATGGCGAACGTCTGCCGCTGCTCTCGCGGCTGCGCGGCAAGCCGTTTCCCAACGACCATCTCGACGCGTTCTTCAACGCCGCGGTCGACGCCGCGATCGTGCTGCAGAACTTCGTCCGCCAACCGGCGATCGATTACCGCAGGACGCTGGACGAGACGCTCGCGCTCGCGCCACGCCTCGCGCCCCTGGTCGCCGACGTGCCGCGGGCGCTGTACGAAGCCAACCGCGCCGGCAACAATCTGCTGTTCGAGGGCGCGCAAGGCACGTTGCTCGACATCGACCACGGCACCTATCCTTTCGTCACTTCCAGCAACTGCACCTCGGGCGGCGCGGCCACCGGCGCCGGTGTCGGGCCGCATACCCTGCACTACGTGCTGGGCATCACCAAGGCCTACACCACGCGTGTCGGCTCCGGCCCCTTCCCGACCGAGCTGTTTGATGACAATGGCAGATATCTGGCCGAGCGCGGCCATGAATTCGGCTCGACTACCGGGCGGGCGCGGCGCTGCGGCTGGTTTGACGCTGCGGCATTGAAACGCTCGATCCAGATCAATGGCGTATCCGGCCTGTGCGTGACCAAGCTCGACGTACTCGACGGCATGGAAACGCTACGCGTGTGCGTAGGCTACAATCTGGACGGCGGCTTCTCCGACATCCTGCCGGTGGGCGCGGAAACGCTCGCCAAGTGCGAGCCGGTATATGAGGAAATGCCGGCGTGGAAAGAGAGTACCGTAGGCATCAAGCGCTACGAGGATCTACCGGAAAATGCGCGCGCTTACCTCAAACGCATGGAAGACCTGTGTGAAGTGCCGATCGACATGATCTCCACCGGCCCCGACCGCGAAGAGACGATCGTGCTGCGCCACCCGTTTAACTGAGCTATAACGCCGTATTCGTGCGCATGCGGATACGGCATTCAAGGCAATACGAATGACTGAATCTGGGCTGGCGGTACAGAAAAACAAAAAGGGCAGCTGGCGCTGCCCTTT
Source organism: Pseudomonadota bacterium (assembly GCA_021785335.1). The sequence continues at coordinate 140 of JAJYFW010000308.1, read as the reverse complement.
TGTGTTTGGTGTATTTTTAATCTGGTGCCCAGAAGAGGACTCGAACCTCCACAGTGTTGCCACCGCATGGACCTGAACCATGTGCGTCTACCAATTCCGCCATCTGGGCTGGAAAGACGCGCATTATAAATGAACAAGGA
>JAJYFW010000307.1 GCA_021785335.1 Pseudomonadota bacterium | reverse complement strand
CTGGCCGAGCGGAATACGGCGCAGCGCTTCCCATACGCGCAGCTGGAAAGCGGTGCCGCGCAGGTCGAGCGGCAGGTCGAGCGCGGCGCGGGGTTCGGCCATGAAGGCGACGACCGCGGTGACGATGGCGGCGAGCCCGGACTCGTCCGGCACGATGCGCGCCTTCGGGAAACGCTGGCGCAGGTCGCCGAGGAGGGCTTCGTCGGGCTCAGCGAAGCCGAGGAAGCAGACGCCCTTTTCGGTCGTGGCGACGAGGAGGCGGCCGAACGGGGAATCGGCCAGGGTGGTGCGGATGGTCTCGCCCTTGCCGCCGCGCCGCGCGGCACCGGGGGTCATGCCGAGCAATTCCGGCGCCTCGTAGACGCGGCTTTCGGAACCGAAACCGGCCTCCGCGATCGCATCGGCGACGCGCGCGCCCGTGGCGAGCGCGGCGGCGAGGCGGCGGGCGCGCACGCCTTCCGCGTAGCTGCGGGGCGTCAGGCCCGTGTGGTCGCGGAACAGGCGCAGGAAGTGGAAACGCGAATAGCCAGCGCGTTTCGCAAGCGTATCGAGCGACGGGATGGTCTCGGCGGCATCGATCATCGCGCAGGCATCTGCCACGACCTCGCGCGCGAGGACAGCGCGGGTGCCGTCCGGGTCGCAGCGGCGGCAGGCGCGGAAGCCGGCGGCGAGGGCCTCGGCGCTGTCGGCGAAGAAGCGGACGTTCTGGCGCTTCGGGCGCGGCGAGGGGCAGGTGGGGCGGCAATAGACGCCCATCGTTGCGACACCGTAGAGGAAATCCGCGGGTTCGCGGGCGAGCACCGCCTGCCAGCGCGCGTCATCCGTGATGGTCGCCATGCCGTCCATTGCCGGGTCTCCTGTTCGCGACCGGATATGGGGCTGGGCGCGGGGCGGCGCCATCCGCGTGTTGCTATGCTTGCCTGAGGATGACGGCGGCGGCGTCGGCGAGGGCGGCGACGCCACGCACCAGGTCTTCCTCCCGGGTGTCCTCGGCGGTGTCGTGGCTGATGCCGTTGATGCTGGGGACGAAGAGCATCGCCGATTTCATCACGCGGGCGAGTTGCTGCGCGTCGTGGCCGGCGCCGCTGGGCATGGCTTGCCAGTTGCCGGGGGCGGCACGCTCGCAGGCGGCTTCCAGCGCCGCGCGCAGGCCGGGGTCCATGGTCGCGGGTGCGGTGGCGCGCAGGCGGGTGACGGCGACGCGGCAGGGCCCCCTGCCCTCCTCCTCCGCGAGGCGCATGAGGAGCGATTCCAGGCGGTCGAGCACGGCCTCGTCGGTGTCGCGCATCTGGAACATCATGGTCGCGGCACCGGGGATGATACTCGCGGCACCGGGTTCCAGTTCGATGCGCCCGACGGTCCAGACGGTGCGGGCGGCGGCGGCGGCGGGAAAATCGCGGGCAATGGCGGAGGCGAGGCGCACGAGGGCGGCGCCGGCGTCGCGGCGCAGGCGCATGGGCGTGGTGCCGGCGTGGTTCTGCTGGCCCTCGAAGCGGATGCGGTAGCCGCGCAGGCCGACGATGGCGGTGACGACACCGAGGGCCTGGCCTGTGGTGTCGAGCTCCGGGCCCTGTTCGATGTGCAGTTCGAGGTAGCCCCTGTAGCGCGCGGGGTCAAGACGCAGGCGGGCGCGGCCGGCATAGCCGGCGGCGGCGAGCGCCGCGCGCAGGGTGATGCCGTCGCGGTTGGAGGCGGCGTCGATCTCCGCCTCCGTGAGGTCGCCGATGGCGGAACGGCTGCCGTTGAAGGCGCCGAAATGGCCTTCCTCGTCCGCCCAGGCGGCGACGTCGATGCCCCCTGTGCCAGCATGGGCCCCGAGGGCGCGCGCGACCTCCAGCCCCGCGACGCAGCCGAGCGCGCCGTCGAGCCAGCCGCCATGGGGCTGGGTTTCGAGGTGGCTGCCGATCAGGAGATGCGGACCGGGACGCGGGTCGCGGGCGAGGAGGTTGCCGATGCCGTCGATGGTGACATCGAGCCCGGCCGCGCGGGCCTTGTCCGCGAACCATTCGCGCGCCGCGACGTCCTGGGGCGAGTAGGTGGGGCGATGGACGCCGTTGCCGTCGCGGCCATAGCCGCGCAGCGCATGCAGGTCCGCGAGCAGGCGGGCGGGGTCGATGGTCATGGCGCGAGCGTCATCCCCTCCGGCCGCCACAGCCCGTCCGGGCGGCCATGGAAGCCATGCACCTTGTCCGACAGGCCCCAGATCATCGAGTAGTGGTAGAGCACGATGTCCGGCGCCTGCTGCTCGAAGATCGCGACGGCCTTGTCGTAGAAGGGTTTGCGCTGCGCGAGGGAGGAGCCCTCCGAGCCCTGGACGATGAGCTTGTCGAAGGCGGGGCTGCAGAAATGGCCCCAGTTGGTGAAGCCCTTGCAGGTGAGCCAGATCGGCATGTTGCCGTCCGGATCGGCGCGGCCGGACCAAAGCAGCATGACCGCCTGGAAGTTGCCGGAGCGGGCGTTGCCGACCAGGCCCGCGCTCTCCTCCGAGACGAGCTTCACGTCGAAGCCCGCGTCCTTCGTCATCGACTGGATGATCTCAGCGGCTTGGCGGTCCAGCGGGTCGGTGCCGACCTGCAACGTCACCGTGACGTGCTTGTAGCCGGCCTCGGCGAGGAGCTTCCTGGCCTCCGCGATGTTGCGCTTTGGCACCGGATAGGCGTTGTCGAAGTAGGCGCTGCCCGGAACCTCCATCTGGTTCGAAGGGATATACTGGCCGTTGAAGGCGACCTGGTTGAGGGCCGCGCGGTCGATCGCGAGCGAGAAGGCGCGGCGCACCAGCGCACTCTTGCCAAGCGGGTTGTCAGCGGCCTTGCCGTTGGCGAGGTTGAACTCGATCAGCGAGTAGCCGAGCGAGGGTGTCTTGACGATGATGAGGTTCTTGCGCGCCTCGATCTCGGCGACGTCGGTGGGCGCGATGTGGTCCGCGATGTCGAGCGCGCCGGCCTCGAGGTCGGTCTTGCGCACCGTGGCGCTGGTGATGGTGCGGAAGACCACCTCCGGGATGTGGATCGCCGTGGCGTTCCAGTAGCCGGGCCAGCGGGTGAGGGTGATGTGGTCCTGCGCCACGCGGTCCTTGAAGGCGAAGGGACCGGCGCAGACAGGGTGGGCGGCGATCTGGTCACGCGGCAGGTTGAGGATTTTCGGCGAGTAGGGCGTGCCGACGCGGTTGGCCAGCGTTGCGATCAGCGGCGCGTAGGGGTGCGAGAGCGTCACCTTGATCGTTTCGGGGTTGATCACCTCCGAGCCGGTGATCGCCGACATCTCCGTCTTGCGGATCGAGTAGGGCGCAGTCTTGTAGCGTACCAGGTTGGCCTGGATGGAGGCGGCGTCGAGCGGCGTGCCGTCCTGGTATTTGACGCCGGGGCGCAGGTGCAACGTGAGCGAGAGGCGGTCCGGCGACCATTGCCAGCTCGTCGCGAGCTCGGGGATGAATTTGAGCTGTGGCGAGAGGTCGATCAGGCTGTCGCACATCACCGTGGTGACGATGCGGTTCATGTAGCTGCCGTCGGTCGCGGGATCGAGCGGCGCCGGGTCGAATTCCAGGCCGACGCGCAGAGGGTGGGCGGCGCGGGCCGCGTCGATCCGTGCCGCGAGCGGCAGTGCCATCACCATCGCCATCGCGATCCGCGTTGCCAGCCGCATCGACCCCTCCTGCATGATTTTGCCGTCATGCAAGCACGTATCGTGCCGTGCTGCGAGAGCCTGCGAGAGGGGGCGGGCGCTACAGGCCGGCGAAGAGGGCGGTGGAGACGTAGCGCTCGGCGAAGCTGGGGATGATAGCAAGGACGCGCGTGCCCGGTGGCTGGCCCCGTGCCTCCTCGATCGCGGCGGCGAGGGCGGCGCCGGAGGAGATGCCGACGGGAATG
>JAJYFW010000306.1 GCA_021785335.1 Pseudomonadota bacterium | reverse complement strand
CATGGCGCGGACCAGGTTCTCCCGGTGCAGCACGCTGGAGACGATCACGCCCGCGACGTGGACGCCGATCATCAGCAGAAGCAGGTGCGCCGAGATGTGGTGCAGGTGATCCACCCATGGCACGCCATAGAAACGGTTCGTCTCCGACAGCCAGCCGCTGCCGATGACGACCAGGAGCATGAACAGGATGGCGACCACCATCGCGCCGCCCGCCGGATTGTGGCCGAGATAGCGGCGCGCGCGTCCATGGCGCAGGTCCGCGAGATAGGCGCGGACGGCGCGCGGATGGCGGACGAAGTCGCGGAAGCGGGCGTGGCGCGAGCCGATGAAGCCCCAGACGATGCGGGCCAGCACCAGCACGAGGATCACGTAGGCGAGCGGCTCGTGGATCCATTGGATGTGGGCGGTGAGGAACACGGTCGCGAACAACGTGACCGTGGTCCAGTGGAAGACGCGGACGAACCGGTCCCAGACCGGTATCGTCCGCTCCTCCCGCGCTTGCGGGGTGGGCAAGGGAAGCCTAGTGGCCGGGCTGGATGGCGCCGGTCGCGCCGTTCAGTTCGAGTTGGAAACGCTTGCCGTGGGCGTCGATGCCCTTGGCCTCGTAGCAGCCGTTGTGCTGGGTGAGCCCGTGGATATTCGTGTAGCCCTTGGAGACCAGCATGGCCTTCATCGCGGCAGGCGTCATCAGCTTGCCGGTGACGTGGCAGGACTGCTCGGCGTGGGCGAACGGCGCCGCAGCGAGTGCGACACCGAGTGCAAGGGCGGGGATGGCAAGATAGTTTACGGCACGAAACGTCATCATAAGCTCCGAAAGTTGCAGCGGCGGCCTTGTGCAGGGGGCCGCTTACGCGCCGCTTACCCGGCTTCGGTTTACGGCGGTTTCATGCTTGACCGGCCACGAGGGGAGGAACGAGTTTTCCCGTTCGCGCCTTGACATGGAGGGATGCGCCTGAACATCGACGAAACCCCGCCCCAGGGCCCGCCGACGAGACTCCTGGTGATCGGGCTGCTGCTCGCCGTGGTGGGCACGGCGACGCTCGGCCTGATCTGGGGCGCGACGTACCAGGAGTTGAAGGACGAGAAGGTGGTCGCCACCGAGGACGCGCGGGCCGTCACCGGGGCGATGGTGGCGGCGCTCGCCGATTCGGTGGCGGCGAGGCTCGCCGCCGCGGACGTGCTGCTGCGCCAGGCGGGGCGGGCCCATCGGCTCGCGCCGCTGCTGCGGGAGCCGGCCGCCGTCAGGCTCGGCGTGGCGGGCCTGGCAAGGCTCGACACCGCGGGGGCGATCGTGGCCGAGGCCGGAGGCGTGCTGCCGCCGGGCATTCCGGCCGCCGCCCGCTCGCTTGCCAACAGCGCCCTGCCCTATGTCGAGCCGACGGACGCCGCCGGCCAGGTCGAGGTCGTACGCGCGTTGCCGAGCGGGGACGGCGCGGGGGCGGTGGCGCTGCTGATGCCGGCGGCGCGGCTCTCCGGCATGGAACCGGCGCTGCGCCAGGCCGACGCGATCGCGATGCTGGTGGGCGGCGACGGGCGGCTGCGCCTGCTCCTGCCGCCCGCACGGCACGGCAGCGGCAACGAGGACGCGGTGCCGGCGCTCGCGGCGGTGCTCGGCGGCGCGGCCACGGGCGTGTTCGACGCGGTGACGCCGAGCGACGGCATCGAGCGGCTCTCCAGCTTCCAGCGCGTGCCAGGGACCGACCTGATCGCGACGGTGGGCGTGCCCAAGCGCGACGTGATGGCGGCGGCGACGCGGCGGCGAACGGTGCTGCTGCTCTCGACCGTGCTGCTGTCCTGGCTCGCGCTGTTCCTGGTAGCGATCGCGACGCTGATCTGGTTGCGTTATCGCAACATCAACCGGCTGCTCCAGCTGCTGCTCGACAACGTGACGCAGGGCATCATCATGATCGACCCGGGCGGGCGGGTTCGGGTGATGAACAAGCGCGTGGCGGAGTTGCTGGGGCTGCCGAGGGAGCTGGCGCGGCCGGGCATCTGGTTTTCCGACATCACGCGCTGGCAGCTGGCCAACAACGAGTTCGGGCCGGCGGAGAGGATGGACCCCGCGTTCCTGCGCGAGGTGCGCACCGGGGCGTTCAGCAACCGCTTCGGCGTCTATGAGCGGGCGCGGCCGGACGGCACGGTGATCGAGATCCGCACGCAGCGGCTGATCGGCGGCGGCGCGGTGCGCACCTACAACGACGTGACGCAGCGCCGGCGGGCGGAGACGGCCGCGGAGGCCGCGCGCGAGCAGGCGGAGGCGGCGGGGGCGGCGCGCGCGGAGTTCCTCGCGGTGATGAGCCACGAGATCCGCACGCCGATGAACGGCATCATCGGGGTCGCGGGGCTGCTGCTCGACCTGCCGCTCGACGCCACGGCCCGGCACTATGTGCGCATCATCGTCGAGAGCGGCGAGCATCTGTTGCAGCTCATCAACGACATCCTGGATTTCTCGCGCCTGGACGCCGGGCGGCTGGAACTCGACGTGCGGCCGTTCGACCTGCCCTCGCTGATGCGCGGGGCCGTGGAGCTGATGGACGGGGCGGCGCGCAACAAGGGGCTCTCGCTCGAGCTCGATCTCGCGCCGGACCTGCCGCGCATGGTGGCGGGCGATGCGCCGCGACTGCGCCAGATCCTGCTCAACCTGCTCGGCAACGGCGTGAAGTTCACCGAGACGGGCTCCGTCCGGCTTTCGGCGACGGGGCGGCGCGACGGGGAGAGCGTGGTGCTCTCGGTCGCGGTCGCCGATACCGGGATCGGCATTCCGGCGGACGCGATGGGGCGGCTGTTCCGTGAGTTCAGCCAGGTGGACAGCTCGATCTCGCGGCGGTTCGGGGGCAGCGGGCTGGGGCTTGCGATCAGCCGGCGGCTGATCCGCGAGATGGGCGGCGACATCGAGGTGGAGAGCGTGCCGGGGCTGGGCAGCACGTTCCGCTTCGAGGTGCGGTTGCGCGCGGTGGCGGAGGCGCCGGCGGAGGCCAGGCCCGCTTTGCTGCACGTGCTGCTCGCGGAGGACAACGACACCAACCGGCTGGTGGCGTGCCGGCTGCTGGAGCGGCTTGGGCACCGCGTGACCAGCGTGCCGGACGGGACGGCGGCGGTGGAGGCGGTGCAGCGCGGCGGCATCGACCTCGTGATCATGGACGTGATGATGCCCAACCTCGACGGGATCGAGGCGACGCGGATGATCCGCGCGCTGGCGCTGCCCGCGGGGGCGACGCCGGTGATCGGGCTTTCCGCGCATGCGAGCCCCGCGGACGTGGCGTCGGGGCTGGCCGCGGGGATGAATCATTTCGAGAGCAAGCCGATCACCGCGGCGCGGCTGGAGGCGGCGATCGCGATGGTGATGCCGCGGGCGCCGGCGGCGGCGGCCGAGGCTGCGCCGGTGTTCGATCGCGGGGTGGTCGATGCGCTGGCGGAGAATATCGGGGGTGCCGCGGCGGCGGAGGTGGTGCGGCAGTTCGTCGAGGAGGCTTCGACGCTGGCGGCGAGCGGCGCCGAGCCGGACGCGGCGATGCTGCGGGTGCTGGAGCGCGGGGCGGCGACGCTCGGGCTCGGCGCGCTGGAGGGCGCGCTCGAGGGCGGGGAGCCGGCGGCGATCCTGGCGGCGCTGCGCGACGCGGTGGCGGCGCTGGAGACGTGGCAGCCGCCACCGCCCGCGTGATGGGCGGCCGCCGCGGGGGATGAGGCGGCGGCGCGCTATGCGGGCCGGTAACGGGCGATGGCCACGGGGTCGAAGCTGAAGCCCCAGCCGGGGCGGTCGGGAACGATGGCGTTGCCCCCGGCATCGAGTTCGATGCGTTCGCGGTAGATGGGCTCGAACCAGGGCATGTGCTCGAGGTAGTGGCCGCCGGGCAGGCCGGCGAGGAGTGCGAGGCTCATTTCGGGGAAGAGGTGGG
>JAJYFW010000305.1 GCA_021785335.1 Pseudomonadota bacterium | reverse complement strand
ATGACGAACTCACCGACCTGCCGGACCGGCTGCTCGCCGCCGAACTGGTGCGCGAACAGATCTTCCTGCAGACGCACGAGGAAGTGCCGTACGGCGCCACCGTGGAGACGGAGAACTGGCAGGAACGCAAGGATGGCTCGGTGCGCGTGGAGGCGACGATCTACGTCGCCCGGCCGGGCCACAAGGCGATCCTGATCGGCGAGCGCGGTGCCCGCATCCGCGAGATCGGCGCCCGTGCCCGCGCCGAACTGGCGCGGCTGCTGGAGCGGCCGGTGCATCTGTTCCTGAACGTCAAGGAGCGCGCCGGCTGGGACGAGGAAGCGGCGCGGCTGCGCGCGCTCGGCCTGGAGGACCCGTCATGAGCGAGAGCGCCCCTGAAACCCCGCCGCACGGCGAGCCGGCGATCCGCACCGTGGCGATGCCGGCCGACACCAACCCGAACGGCGACATTTTCGGCGGCTGGCTGCTGTCGCAGATGGACATCGCCGGCGGCGTCACCGCCTGGCGCCGCGCGCGCGGGCGGACCGCGACGGTCGCGATCGACTCCATGACCTTCCACCGCCCGGTGAAGGTCGGCGACGAAGTAAGCATCTACACCAACGTGCTGGGCGTTGGCCGCACCTCCATGCGCATCCTGATCGAGGCCTGGCGCCGTTCCCGCGAAGGCGCGATGTGCAAGGTGACATCGGCCACCTTCGTCTATGTCGCGATCGGCGAGGATGGCCGCCCGCGCCCGGTCGATGCGGCATGACCGAGCCGGCGTGGCTCGCCTGGGCGCGCGAGATGCAGGCGATCGCACAGTCGGGGCTGGCCTTCACGCGCGATCCCTATGACCGCGAACGATACATCCAGCTCCGCGCGCTGGCCGCGCGGGCGATGGCGGCGTGCGGCGGCGGCGATGCGGCGCGGGTGGAGGCGCTGTTCGCGGCGCAGGACGGCTACGCCACCCCGAAGATCGACGTGCGCGGCGCCGCATTCAACGCCGCCGGCGAGATCCTGCTGGTGCGCGAAGTGCTGGACGAAGGCCGCTGGACGCTGCCCGGCGGCTGGGCCGACGTGAATCTTTCGCCCGCCGGGAGCGTGGCCAGGGAAGTCCTTGAGGAATCCGGCTTCGCGGTGCGCGTGCGCAAGCTGGCTGCGGTGTGGGACCGCACGCGGCAGGGGCACGGGCCGTCGCCGTTCTCCGCGTATAAATTCTTCTTTATCTGCGAGATCGTCGGCGGCGTGGCGACGCCCAGCCTGGAGACGTCGGAGGTCGCGTTTTTCGCCGAGCATGCGCTGCCCGCCGACCTGTCCGCCGGTCGCGTGCTGCCGCACCAGTTGCGGCGCATGTTCGCACATCGGCGGGAGCCGGGGCTGGCGACGGAGTTCGAGTGACCCGGGGCGTTCTCTACGCCGCTTGCCGCCCCGCCAGCGTGACCTCGAACCGGATGTTTTCGTACGGCAGGACGACACGCCCGTTCTCGGTCCGATCGATCACGCCGCCGAGGAACAGCAATTGCACGTCGGTCTGCACCGCGCGGACCTCGCGCCCGACGCGCCGCGCGATCTGCCGGATCGTGAGCGGTCCGGCGGCGGCCATCACTTGCAGGATCGCCCGGCGCTCGCTGTTGAACAGGAGCCAGGCATCGTCGAGGCTGTCGAAGTCGAGCCGCGCGGCCGGCTCTGCTTCCTGCGACCTGACGGCATGCAGGATCGCTTGCCGGCGTTCCTCAGCGGTCTGGTTGCCGATGATGAGCGTGTTCATTCACGTACCTTCGCACATCGTTGCCGCGACCGCCGAACCATAGCGTTGCTTGCGCCTGCTGTGATCTAAAACCGCCAAGGATCGGCTAAACTCCCCCGATGGAATGGGACGCCCCCGCCATCGTGCTCGACGCGCGCCCCTACGGGGAGGGCGACGCCATCGCGACCGTCATCACCGAGGCGCACGGCGCCCATCGCGGCCTCGCCCGCGGCGGGCTGGCGCGCGGGCGCGCCGCGGTGTGGCAGCCGGGCAACGTGGTGCAGGCGCGCTGGGTGGCGCGGCTGTCCGAGCAGCTCGGCAGCCTGAGCGCCGAACTCGTGCATCCGGCGGCGGCGCTGGCGATGGAGGACCGGCTGGCGCTCGGCATCCTGCGCGCCGCCTGCGCGGTGACGGAGGGCGCGCTGCCGGAACGCGAACCGCACCCGCGCGTGTTCGCCGGCCTGCTGCGCCTGCTGGCGCAACTCGCCGCCGGCCCGGAGGCGCTTGGCGCGCTGGTGCGGTGGGAGGCTGGGTTGCTCGCCGATCTCGGCTATGGCCTCACGCTCGACGCCTGCGCGGTCACCGGCGCGACCGACGGATTGCTCTGGGTCTCGCCGCGCACCGGCCGCGCCGTGTGCGACAATGCGGCGGCGGAATGGCGCCCGCGCCTGCTGCCGTTGCCGCCATTCCTGCTGGCCGATACAATGGGAAGCGCCGCCGAATGGCGCGACGGGCTGCGCCTGACCGGCCACTTCCTCGCCCGCGACGCCTTCGGCCACCACCACCGACCGTTGCCCGCCGCCCGTGTCGCGCTCTACGACATGGTTGCTGCCCTCGCGGAGACCGCTGCGAATGCCTGACGACCTGATCGGCAAGATCGAGGACACGCCGCTCGCCGAGGCGCTGTCCGAACGCTATCTGGCCTATGCGCTGTCCACCATCATGTCGCGCTCGCTGCCCGATGTGCGCGACGGGCTGAAACCCGTGCATCGGCGGCTGATCTACGCCATGCACCAGTTGCGCCTCGATCCCACGTCCGGCTTCAAGAAATGCGCGCGCGTGGTCGGCGACGTGATCGGCAAGTTCCACCCGCACGGCGACGTCGCCGTGTACGACGCGCTGGTGCGGCTGGCGCAGGATTTCGCCGCGCGCTATCCGCTGGTCGAAGGCCAGGGCAATTTCGGCAACATCGACGGCGATAACGCGGCAGCCATGCGCTACACCGAAGCGCGACTCACCGAAGTCGCGCGCGCGCTGCTGTCCGGCATCGACGACGACGCGGTGGATTTCCACCCGACCTATGACGGCGAGGAACAGGAACCCGCCGTGCTGCCGGGCGGATTCCCGAACCTGCTGGCCAACGGCGCCGCCGGCATCGCGGTCGGCATGGCGACGTCGATCCCGCCGCACAACGCCGGCGAAGTGTGCGCCGCCGCTGCGTTGCTGGTGCGAAATCCGCAGGCGACCACGGCGGAGTTGCTGGCGCTGATGCCCGGCCCGGATTTTCCCACCGGCGGTGTGCTGGTGGAGGAGGCGGCGTCGATCGCGCAGGCCTACGAAACCGGCCGTGGCGGCTTCCGGCTGCGCGCGAAATGGGAAGTGGAGCGCGGCAAGCACGGCACCTGGGCGATCGTGGTCACGGAAATCCCGTACCAGGTGCAGAAGTCACGGCTGATCGAGCAGATGGCGGAGCTGCTGGAACAGAAGAAACTGCCGCTGCTCGGCGACGTGCGCGACGAGAGCACCGAGGCCGTGCGCCTGGTGCTGGAGCCGAAGACCCGCGGCGTCGAACCCGACGTTCTGATGGAAACCGTGTTCCGCGCGACACAACTGGAGACGCGCTTCCCGCTCAACATGAACGTGCTGGCCGCCGACCGCACGCCGCGCGTGATGGGGCTGCGCGAGGTGCTGCGGCACTGGCTCGATCATCGCCATGAGGTGCTGGTTCGCCGCAGCCGCCACCGCCTTGCGGCGATCGAGCGGCGGCTGGAAGTGCTGGACGGGTTCCTCGCCGTTTTTCTCAACCTCGACGAACTGATCCGCATCCTGCGCACCGAGGACGAGCCGGGCGAGAAGGTCGCCGTCACCGGCGCCTGGGACTCCGAGGAAGAAGCGCGCGCGATCGGCGAGGAGATCGAACAACTGCAACGCCAGGCGCGCGAGAACGGCGAG
>JAJYFW010000304.1 GCA_021785335.1 Pseudomonadota bacterium | reverse complement strand
GGGTTCAGCAGCACCTTCCAGACCACCGCCACCACCGCGAGCGGCGGCAGTACCGGCAGGAAGAACAGCGTCTTCAGAAACTCGCGCGCGGGGAATTTCTGGTTGAACAGCAGAGCCGCGAGCAGCGAGCCGATCCACACGGGGATGGTGCTGCCCAGCACGAACTCGAGCGTGTTGGCGAGCGCCGTGGCGAAAAGCGGATCGCGCGGCATCGCCGCATAGTTGCCGAGCCCGACGAAATGCCCGGGGTTGAGCAGGCTGGTGCGCGTCAGGCTCAGCCACAGCCCGTAGAACACCGGAAAGACACTGAACGCGGCAAAGAACAGCACCGCCGGCAGGACGAAGATCAGCCCCCACCAATGCGGCCGCATGAAGCGGCGCCGGCCGGAGGCGACCGGCGCCGGGCCCGCGAGGGCCATGGTCCTTGCGTTCGTCACGGCGAGGGCAGGGGCCTCTGCGTCAGCCGCCCTTGAGGATCTGGTTCACCTGGCGGTTGAGATCCGCCATCACCGGCCCAACCTTCTGCCCGCCCTGGAGCACCTGGTCGCGTGCCGCGACGAGCGCGGCCTCGACACGTGCGATCTGCACGATACGCGGCGAAAACTTGGCGATCTTGAGCTCGTCGAGGAACACCGGCGCCCAGCGGTTGGTCTTGAACGCCTGCGTATCGATCACGTTCTGCCGCGGCACGAACAGGCCCGCGCGCTCGAACAGCTCCGGAGCGTGGTCGACATAGGCGCGCGCCATCTTCCATGCCAGTGCCTGCACCGGCTTCGGCGAGCGCGCATTGGCCATCATGTAGAACGCGTAGGCGTCGAAGCCGACATTCGCCCCCTTCGCGAAGCGCGGCGCCGCATGCACGCTGAAATCGAGCTTCGCCTTCTCCATCTGCGGAATTCCCCAGATGCCGAAGGTGCCCTCCGCCCCCATCTGCCCGTCGAGGAAGGCGATGCGCGATTCGATGTATTGCGGCCCGCCGAGCTTCCAGGTGCGCACCCAGTCGGCATAGTACTGCATCACCTGCCGCGCTTCCGGTGTGTCGAGGTTGGCCTCGTTCTTCGCCTCGTCGACGATATCCACGCCCAGCTGGTGCATCATGGTGCTGAGCGTGCCGTAGTAGATGTTGGCGTTGGCCCAGTCGAAGTCGAAGCCGCGGCGCATCGGGTTGCCGGACTTGTCGCGCACCGTCATCTTGCCCGCGACAGTCGCCATCTCCTCCCAGGTCTTGGGAAAGACCGTCGCGGGATCGAGATGATCGGCCTGCCAGATCCTGTTGTTGGCATAGACGCACCAGTTGCTCACCTCGCTCGGCACGCCGTACAGCGCGCCGCCGTACTCCGCGCCCGCGAACCCACTGAGATACTCGCTGGTGAGCGTCTTCTCGTCCTTGTAGCCCATGGCCGCGAGATCGAGCGGGGCAACGATCCCCGAGTGATGCCACTGCGCCATGAAGCTCGAGCTCCAGTTGAAGAAATCGGGCCCGGCGCCGGCGGCGAATGCGGTCAGCAGCTTCGTCGGATAATTCGAGGGCGGAAAGACCTGGTACTCGACCTTGACGCCGGGGTTCTCCTTCTCGAACTCGGCGATGATCTGCTTGTCGATGGCAAGCCGCGGCGGGTGCAGATGCATCCACATCTTGAGCGTGAGCGGCGCCGCCTTCACGTGCGGAGCCGCGAGCCCCGTTCCCACGGCCGCCATTCCCGCGGCCCCGCGCGCGAGCCCCCGACGTGTCACCACACTCTTCCTGCCTGCCATCGTAGGCCTCCCGGTGTTGTTTGTTGGTCCCTGGACGTGAAGACAGGCTTGCGTATCATATCAAATGAGTCAAGATCGTATATGATCTTCAGGTGAGGTCGCCGTGCCGAAGCCAACACCCTTCGCGGGGGCACTCCCCGCGCCCGCCGCCGCGACCGGCTACCGCCGCGTCGCCGAGACCCTGCGTCAGGAGATCCTGGACGGCGTGGTCGCCCCAGGCAGCTGGGTGCGCATGCAGGCGGTTGCGGACCGGCTCGGCACCAGCGTCCAGCCTGTGCGCGAAGCGCTGCAGCTGCTGGAAGGCGAAGGCCTGGTAGAGATCTTCCCCAATCGCGGCGCGCGCGTGCATGGGCTGGACGCAACCCGCCTGCTGCACATCTACGAGGTCCGGGAGGCGCTGGAATCCTTTGCCGCCCGGCGCTTCGCGGAAGACGCGCCACTTTCGGAGCTGCGCCGGCTGGATGCAATCCAGGCCCGCCACGACGCCGCGGTCCGCGCCGAGGATCGCGCCGCGGTCGGCGAGACCAACCGCCTGTTCCACGCCTGCATCAACACCTTCGGCGGCAACCCGCTGATCATCGACCCCGTCTCGCGCTACATCGATCTCGGCCGCATGCTCGTGCGCCGCGTCGGTCACGAGCCCGGCTATCTGAAGCGCGTTGCGCGGGAACACCACGCGATGCTCACCGCCTTCCGCAAGCGCGACGCCACTCGCGCGGCCGATCTCGGCGCCGCTCATGTGCGCGTGACGCGGGAGGTGATGCTGGCACGGCTCGCGGCGGGTGGACGGAGGCAGGCCGCATGAAGGACATGACCATCCGGGCGGCGCGCGTCGTCGTCTGCGCGCCAGGGCGCAACTTCGTCACCCTCGTCGTCGAGACCGAGGGCGGCCTCACCGGCATCGGCGACGCCACCGTCAACGGCCGCGAGATGGCGGTCGTTGCGCATCTGCAGCACGAGGTGATCCCCTCGCTCATCGGCCGCGACGCCGGCCGTATCGAGGACGCCTGGCAGTTTTTCTATCGCGGCGCCTACTGGCGCGGCGGCCCCATCGCGCTCGCGGCCATCGGCGCGGTGGACGTGGCGCTCTGGGACATCAAGGCGAAGGCCGCCGGCATGCCGCTCTACCAGCTCCTCGGCGGCGCCTCGCGCGAGCGCATGCTCTGCTACCCGCACGCCCGCGGCCACGACATCGCGGCCCTGTGCGACGACGTCGCTCGCCTGTGCGAACAGGGCTTCCGTGCCATCCGCCTGCATTGCGATGTCCCCGGCGAGCCGCAACACCCATTCATTCCGCCGCTCCCGCATGCTGTCGCCGCACTGCCCGCCGAAATCACGCGCGATCCGGACGCGTACACCCGTTTCGTCCCGCGAATGCTCGCCGCGGTGCGGGCGCGCTTCGGCGAGGAACTCCACCTGCTGCACGACATCCACAACCGCGTCACCCCTATCCAGGCCGCTCGTATCGCCAGGGAAACGGAGCCGCTCAACCTCTTCTGGCTCGAGGACCCGGTGCCGATGGAGAACCCGGAGGTGCTGCGCCTCATCCGCCGCGCCAGCACCACCCCGCTCGCGGTCGGCGAGGTGCTGAACACCATCCACGACTGCCGCCGCATGATGGAGGAACAGCTGATCGACTACATCCGCGTCACCCCCGTGCACGCGGGAGGCATCACGCAGGTGCGCCGCATCGCCGATTTCGCATCGCTCTACCAAATCCGCACCGCCTTCCACGGCGCGCCGGACATGTCGCCGGTGAACTTCGGCGCGGCACTGCATCTGGGCCGCGCGCTGCCCAACTTCGGCATCCAGGAATACGCCGGACACGCGCCGGAGGCCGCGGAGGTCTTCCACGCCGCCTGGCGCTACGCCGACGGCGGCATGACCACCGGCGAGGCACCCGGCCACGGCGTCACGCTCGACGAGGCCGCGGCTGCGCGCTTCCCCTACAACCCCTCCTTCCTGCCGGTGGTGCGCCTCGCCGACGGTACGCTCTGGCACTACTAATTCTGGTCAGGAGAGCATGACATGAAGATCCTGATGACCGGGGCCGCGGGTGCGCTCGCGCGCCGGCTGCGCCCGCATTTCGCCTCTCTCGGCTGGGAACAGGTGCTGCTCGACCGCGCCGGCACGAACGACCCCGCGA
>JAJYFW010000303.1 GCA_021785335.1 Pseudomonadota bacterium | reverse complement strand
GTCCCTGCAGCGCCCTACCTCGTCGCCGTCTGCGCGCTCGACAAGGCACCGGCCGTGCCGGACAGCGTAATGAACACACCCCGGCTGCTTTGGCACATGGAGGAGATGCGCCAGCGCGCGGAGGAGATGCGCCAGCGCGCGGAGGAGGCGCGCGATTCCCTTGCGCGCGACCTCCGCTTGGTGCGGGAGGCGCGCGACTCCCTTGCGCGCGACCTCCGCTTGGTGCGGGAGGATATGACGCGCCAGCTCGAGACCGTCCTGCTCAGCACTAGCTGGCGCGTCACGGCGCCGCTGCGCACGGTGATGACGCGCATGCCTGGCACCGCGCGGTTCGCTCGGCGCGGCCTGAAGGCGGCCTGGTGGCTCGTCACGGGTCAGTTGCCCGCGCGGCTGCGTGCGCGCCGCGCGCCTGCGTGGCCAGCAAGGAGAGACCGCCCAGCCGACGCAGCGCAGGCCGTTGCGCTGTTCGATCCTGCAGCCGTAGCGGACGGGCGGCGGGAATGGACCACCTTGGCGCCCATGCGTGTGCGCCTTGCGGCGCAGGAGGCCGAACGCCGCGCCGCCGCCGCGCCACGACCGGTCCCGCTGGTGGAGGTGGGCGAGGCGGAGCTAGAACGCGTGCTCGGCGGCCTCTCCTTCCCGGCCACGCAGGCGCCGGTCGTCTCCATCCTCGTGCCGGTGTTCAACAACATCCAGATGACGGCGGAGTGTCTGCTGTCCGTACGCCGCCACACCGACGGCTCAATCCCCTACGAGGTGATCCTGGCCGACGACGCCTCGACGGACCGCACGCGGGAGCTGCTCTCGGGCGTGCCTGGCCTAGTCTACCGACGCAACGTCACCAATCTACACTTCCTGCGGAACTGCAACGTGGCCGCCACCGCCGCTCGCGGTCAGTTCCTATTGCTACTCAACAACGACGTGCAGGTGACCGAGGGTTGGCTGCCCCCGCTGCTGGAGGCGTTCCATGCTGACCCACGCTGCGGCGCCGCCGGCCCGCGGATCCTCTACCCGAGCGGCCATCTGCAGGAGGCGGGCGTGCGGATCGAGCCGGACGCGAGCGCCACGATGCTTGGCCTGAACGATAACCCCGCGCTGGCGCGTTACGGCTTCAACCGGCGCGTGGACTACTGCTCGGGCGCCGCGCTCATGTTCCGCCGCACCATCTGGGAGGAACTCGGCGGCTTCGACGAGAGTCTCGCCCCCGCCTATTGCGAGGATATGGAGATCTGCCTGCGCCTGCGCGATGCGGGGCGCGAGATCTGGTACGTCGCGAGCTCGACTGTGGTGCATCACCTGAGCCGCACCACGGCTGCCGAGAGCAGCGAAGGTAAGCTGCGGATGGTGGTGGCCAACCGCCAGAAGGTGGCCGAGCGCTGGCAGTCGCTGATCGACCGGCTGAATGACGTGCGCATCTTCGCCTTCTACCTCCCGCAGTTCCACCCGATCCCGGAAAACGACCGTTGGTGGGGGCGAGGCTTTACCGAATGGACGAACGTGACGCGCGCGGTACCGCAATATTCCGGCCACTATCAGCCGCAATTGCCCGGCGGCCTCGGTTTCTATGACCTGCGGCTGCCGGAAGTAATGGAGGCGCAAGCGGAACTCGCCCGGCGCTACGGGATCGAGGCTTTCTGCTTCTACTACTACTGGTTCGCCGGGAAGCGGCTTCTTGAGCAGCCGATCGAGGCAATGCTTGCCACTGGCAAGCCGGACTTCCCATTCTTCCTATGCTGGGCGAACGAGAACTGGAGTCGCCGCTGGGATGGGCGCGAGGCGGAGGTGCTGATGGCCCAGCAGCATTCACCGGAGGACGACGAGGATGTCATCCGCGACATGATCCGCTATATGCGCGACCCGCGATACGTACGCGTACGCGGCCGCCCGCTGCTCATGGTTTATCGAGTGGAGCTGTTTCCCGACTTCGCGGCCACAGCGCGGCGCTGGCGCAAAATCTGCCGCGCGGAGGGGATCGGGGACATCTTCCTCGCCTACGTCGAATCCTTTGAATTCACGCGCAATAACGACGGCCTGTTCCGCTACGGCCTTGATGCTAGCGTGCAGTTCCCCCCGCACGGGGATCCGGTGCCGAATGACGCAGTGCAGGCCACAGCCCAGCCTGGCTTCGCCGGGCATGTGTTCGACTACGAGGCGTCGGCGCTCAAGTTCGCAGGGCAGCCCATGCCGCCCTGGCCGCGTTTTCCGGGCGTGATTCCCGCCTGGGATAACACGGCGCGTCGCATGGAGGCAGCCTCGATCTTCCATGGCTCCACGCCCGGCGCCTTCCAGGCTTGGCTGGAGACCGCGATCGAGCAGACGCGAGCGCACAACGCGCCGGGTGAACGGATTGTCTTCGTCAACGCATGGAACGAGTGGGCGGAAGGCGCGCAGCTCGAACCTGACCGGGTATTCGGCCATGCGCGGCTGGAGGCCGTGCGCGCGGCGCGGCGACGCCATTTCCTCGGCCCGACGGAGGACGCGTGATGGAACACCCCGTTGTCCTCGTCGGCCATCCCTTCGCGCCCATAGGCATGGGCGAGCACTTGCGCGCCACTTACCGCGCGTTGCGCTCGGCGCGCGTGCCGGTGCGGCTGCTGGATGTATTCGGCCTCAACGAGCGCGAGCCGGAGCTGGAAAAGGAATTCGGTGCCGCGCTGGTGAAGCGCGTGGGGCCGGGCGTCGCTCTATTCTGTATCAACGGCAACGAGGTGGAGCCTATCCTCGCCGATTTGGGCGAGCGCGCGGAGGGCGCGGCGCGGCGCATCGTATACCCGGCCTGGGAGTTGCCGAACTACCCGGCAGAATGGGCGCGTCAGTTGGAACGCTTCGACGAGGTATGGTCGGCCTCTGCCTACAGCCACGCCTCGATCTCGGCGGCCGTCGGCCGGCCAGTACACCGCATGCCCCTGCCCACCGAGGTCCGTGCCGTCAGCCCTGTTGGCCGCCGCGCCTTCGGCATCCCCGAGGATGCCTACGCTTTCCTTTTCTTCTTCGACTTGACCTCTTTCATCGAGCGCAAAAATCCCTTCGCGGCGCTGGAGGCGTTCCGTCGGGTGCGTATGGCCGTGCCGGGGCGCGACATACGTTTCGTGGTGAAGCTAAACTCCTCGCGTGCCAAGCCCGCTGACCACCAGCGCTTCCTCGACTTCGTGGAGGGCTTCGGGGACGGAGTGGTCCTGCTCGACCACACGATTTCAGGTGCAGAAGTTAAGGCGCTGCACATGTGCGCGGATGCGTTCGTGTCGCTGCACCGTGCCGAGGGCTACGGCTTCGGGATGGCTGAGGCGATGTTCCTCGGCAAGCCGGTCGTCGCCACCGGCTATAGCGGTAACATGGAGTTCATGAGCGAAGGCAATAGCTTTCCCATTGGCCATCGTCTCGTGCCCGTACCCGAATGCGCCTACCCCTTCGCCAAAGGCCAGGTTTGGGCTGAGCCGGACGTGGAGGAGGCGGCGGAGGCCATGGCCTGCCTGGTGCGGGACCCTGCGCTCGGCCGGTCGGTGGGCGCGGAGGGCAGCCGCCACATCCGAACCCATTTCTGCTTCCGCGCCATCGGCCTCAGGATGGCGCGGCACCTCGGGCCCGAGTTTAACAGCCAGTTCTAAAAACATCTTGATCGTCAGTGAGTTACCGGCGCGCGGCGGGTCCTTAGCACCACGTTTGCCCGGAGAGAGATGATCAGAGGGTTGGCTGGGGAGCGGCGTCGCGGGTGTTGGGTCGTGCGGCTGGTTGGAACGTATCTGTAGCGACCTGCAATCATCGGCACGTGGGATCGCAATCATCGGCGGGTCGTGCGCACGCTGATTGCAACTGACGATTCCACTCCGACGCGAGATCATTGCAACTGAGCCCAGATTGATTGCAACCAGGATCGCAATCATCGGTCTCGTGCGCACGGTCA
>JAJYFW010000302.1 GCA_021785335.1 Pseudomonadota bacterium | reverse complement strand
GGTAGCGGTGCGGGATCGCGCGCAGGACCCCGGCGATGTCGACGGTCGCGCCACTCTCGGTTGCGCCCCTCTCGGTTAGGCCGGCTTCGGTCGGTCCGGTCGCGTTTTCGTTCGCCTGCTGCATCGTTCTCAGCCCGTTCCTTCCTTCGGCTTGCGCTCCGCCAGGCGGCGCAGGATCGCCACCTGTCGGAAGAAGCTGCGCGCGGGCATCGCCGGTGAACCGACGACATCCTGCCCCTCCGCCACGTCCGTCATGACGCCGGCCTGGGCGCCGATGCGTGCGCGCGCACCGATGCGCAGATGGCCGGTGAGGCCGGCCTGGGCAGCGACGACAGCGAAGTCCCCGAGCTCGGTGGAGCCGGAAATCCCGGCCTGGGCGACGACGACGCAGCAGCGCCCGAGGCGGACGTTGTGGCCGATCTGCACCAGGTTGTCGAGGCGCGAACCGGGGCCGATCACGGTGTCCTGGGCGGATCCGCGGTCGATCGTGGTGTTGGCGCCGATATCGGCGTCGTCGCCGATCAGCACGCGGCCGAGCTGGGGGACCGGCACGAAGCGGGGAATGCCGCCCGGGCCTTTTGGGTCCGTCGCGAACCCGAATCCGTCCTGGCCGATGCGCACCCCCGGATGGACCACGACGCGGGCCCCGAGGATGGCGTGGGTGATCGTGGCGCCCGGGCCGATACGGCAGTCCGCCCCGAGCGCGACGCCGGGGCCGATCACGGCATGCGGGGCGATACGGCAGCGGGCGCCGATTTCGGCGCCGGCGCCGATGCAGGCGAAGGGGCCGATCTCGGCGCTGGGGTCGATCGTGGCACCGGCCTCGACCCAGGCGCTGGGGTGAATCCCGGGCTCGGGTGGCGGGGCGGGGTGGAACAGGGCGGCGACGCGCGCCCAGCCAAGATAGGGCTCCGTGGTCACGAGCGGAACGCACCCCTTCGGAGCGCGGGCGGCGAGGTCCGGGTGCACGATGACGGCCCCGGCGCGCGTGGCGGCGAGCGCGTCGGCGTATCGACGGTTGTCGAGGAAGGAGACCTCGTCCGGCCCGGCGCTCTGCAGCGGCGCCACGCCCGCGAACAGGCGCTCGCCCTCGCGCGGCGCCGTCGCCGCCGCAGCAGCGGCGACGACGGCAAGCGGATGCGGACCGCTGCGCGCGAAGAAGCGGGGATCGCCGATGCCGCCCGAAGCCGTGCCCGGCTCTGCGGGCGCCATGCTACTTCTTCTTGGGTGCCGGGGCGGGGGCGGCAGGCGGTGTGGTGACCAGCGCCGAGGGCACCACCGGCGCCGGCTTGCCCGCGTAGGTCATCGGGTCGACGTTCTCGGGCGGGATGTTCACCGTCGGCATGATCTTGTTCATCTCCGCCTGCACTTCCGCGCTGATGTCGAAGGCGCGGGCGCTGATCGCGACCTGGGTGCGCAGCA
This sequence comes from Pseudomonadota bacterium, assembly GCA_021785335.1. The sequence goes on along the minus strand of JAJYFW010000302.1, from coordinate 2,484 downwards.
GCACGACGTTCATGCCATGGCTCTGCGCCACCTGCTGCACCACCGCCTTGAGCACCGCCTGGATCTGGCTGAAGGCGATCTGCGCCGCTTCCTGGATATGGAGCTGGCGCAGGCGGAACGCCTTCTGGTCGGCGAGCACCTTGGCGTCGAGCTCGGAGCGGCGCTTCTGAATCTCGGCCGCCGTGAGCTTGGAGGCGTCGCGCGCGAGCGATTCCTGCATGCTGCGCCACGTCGCCTGGGCCTTCTTGGCGTCGTTGGCGAGCGCCTGCAGGCGGCCGTTGATGACGTCGTCGACCTCCTTGACCACCTTCAGACCATTCATCACCTCGGGCACGCCGACGGTGCCGAAGACGGCCGTCGGCGGCAGCGATGCGGGTGGCAGCGGCTTGAGCGCCGGCAGCGGCGGCTGCGGGATGGGTGGCAGGGGCGCGGGGCCGACCTGCGGCGGCGGCGGCAGCGGCGCCGCGACCGGAGCGGGGCGAGCCGCCGGGGCGGGGTGGCCCGGGATGAAGTAATCCTTGCTCTGCGCCATCGCGCCGACAGGCAGGGCGGAGACGAGGGCGAACGATGCCGCGAGGACGGCGGGGCGGATGCGCATGGGGTTTAGAACCTTGTACCGAAGCCGAAACGGAAGAACTGGGTCTGGTCGTAGGGCTCCTTCACCACCGGCTCGGCGAAGTCGAGGTTGATCAGGCCGAACGGGGTGTTCCAGGAGATGCCGAAGCCGGCGCCGATGCGCGGCGTCGCGTAGTTGGTGTACGGCACGGGCACGCCGTGCTGGGTGACGCCGCTGACCCCGGTGAGCGAGCCGATATCGACGAAGACGTGGCCCTGCAGGCCGAGATCCCGCGAGACCGGCAGCGGGAAGTTGAACTGGGTCGATTGCGTCCAGATGAAGCGGCCGCCGAGGCTGTCGTTGTAGCCGGTGAGCGCGTGCGGACCGGCGCCGCCGGTGGCGAAGCCGCGGAGGTCGTTACCCCCGAGGAAGAAGTTGTCGATGATGCGGCTCCGCCCGCCGAGGCTGGCCAGGTAGCCGGTTCCTGCCGAGAGCGACAGGTAATAGTTGCGGTCGCCGAACACGCTCCCGAGCGGGACGTAGTAGGCGGCGTCGAGCTTGGTGCGGAGGTAGTCGACGGTACCACCGAGGCCGGCGAAGTCGGTGCCGAAGCGCAGCACGTAGCCCTTGCGCGGATCGAGGGTGCTGTCGCGGTAGTCGACGGTGAGCACCTGGCCGAGCTGGGAGAGGGTGGAGCCGCCCGCCTCGTTCTGCACAAAGAGGCTGGCCGTGCTCTGCACGTTGTAGACGTCGCGATAGACCAGCGAGTAGGTCCAGGTCTGGCGCAGGTGATCGGAGAAATTATATCCGGCGGTGAGTGAGAAGCCGGTCCGCCGCTCGTTGTACTCGGCGACGCTCTGCAGGTCCTGCTGCACGTTGAAGAGCTGGAAGCCGGCGAGAATGTTGCGGCCCAGGAAGTAGGGGTTGGTGACCGAGAGGTCGGTCGAGATCTCCTGCTGCGCGATGATCGCGTTGATGCTGGCGTTGATGCCGGTGCCGATGAAGTTGGCTTCGCTGAGGCCGATATCGGCGAGCGCGCCAATGTCGGTCGAGTACCCGCCGCCGATGGTGAGCTGGCCGGTCGCGCGCTCCGCGACGTCGACGGCGAGGTTGACCTTGTCCGGCTCGTTGGTCGGCGTCGTCTTGATGGTGACGTTATTGAAGAAGTTGAGGTCGTGCAGGCGCTGCTGCGTCAGCCGGATCAGCGCCGAGTTCAGCGGATCGCCCTCGGCGACGCGGAACTCGCGGCGGATCACCGCGTCCTGGGTCCGCGTGTTGCCGGTGATGTCGATGCGGCCGATGTAGACGTGCGGCCCCTCGCCGATGTTGAAAACCAGCGCGATCGTGTGCTTGGCGTCGTCGCGCTTCACCTGCGGGCGCACGTCGACGAAGGAATAGCCCTGGTTCTGCAGCGCGGTCGTGAGCGTCTGGGCGGCCTTCGCCACCGCGTCGCCGTCATACCAGTCGCCGGGCGAGATGCCGACCTGCGCTTGCAGGCGCTTGTTGTCCGTGTGTGGCAGCGTGGAATGCACATTCACGCTGGTGACGCGGAAGCGCGGGCCTTCGTGGATGTTGAACGTGACGAAGAAGGACTTGCGGTCGGGCGCGAGCTCCGCGTTGGGCGGCGCGATGTCCACCTGGGCGTAGCCATTGTGCAGGTAGAAGCGGCGCAGTGCCTCACGGTCGGCGGCGAGGCGCTGCGGGTTCACGATGTCGGCGGAGGTGAAGATGTTCCACCACACTTCCTGGCGCGAGGTGATGACCCCGCGCAGCCGGCTCTCGGAGAAGGCGTGGTTGCCGACGAAGGCGATACGGCTGATGAAGGCCGCTGCGCCATCATGCACCTCGAAAACCACGTCGACGCGGTTCTCCGGGCGCTTGATGATCTGGGGCGTGACCGTGGTCGCGTAGTAGCCGCGCCGCGCATA
>JAJYFW010000301.1 GCA_021785335.1 Pseudomonadota bacterium | reverse complement strand
ACCGACATTGCTCGCCACGTCGCTGCCCTGCATCGTGTGACAGGCAAGGCAGTTGCCGAGGCGGCGGTTGAAGACGACGGCCTTGCCTTCCGCCGCGCGCGATGGCGGAGCCGCCTGCGCACAGGCGACTGGCACCCCCAGCAGCGCCACCAGCACCGCGAGCGTTGCCCGCGTGTTCATGTCGGCCTCCCCTTGGATGACGGGCGGGCAGTTCGCGAGGCGGCCTGCGTGCGCCCCGCGCGCGAAGGTGCCATCGCTTGAACCCGCTTTATGCGCGCTTTCCGGCACATGCCGGGTCTGCCGCGGCCCTTCCCCGGGCCGCTTTCGTCTCGAACCATATTTCCTCCCCCCGGGCAGGCTCTGGCGGCTTGCCACGCGCCTCCGCCGGCATATGCCGATGCGGACGCCGGCGCATTTTGACGCCTTCCCTGGTGACGGCGACTGAATTCGGTGACAGTCTTATCCTGGGGGGGAACGAACCGCTTATGGACAGGACGCACGAAATGCGGGCGCCGACGCACATGCGACCGCGGAAACGCGCGGGTACGGGGGGATGACCCGGCTGCTCATTGTCGAGGATGACGCGGCGACGGCGCACGAACTGCGGGAGGGACTTGGCGCCCGCGGCTATGACACCGCCCACGCCGGCAGCGCGGAGGCCGCGCAGGCGTCAATCGCCGGGGGTCCATGGGACGCGCTGATCGTCGACCGCATGCTGCCGGCGCAGGACGGGCTCGGCTTCGTGCGGACGCTGCGCGAGCGTGGCGACACGGTGCCGGTTCTTTTCCTCACCGCGCTGGGGACGGTGGACGATCGCATCGAGGGCCTGCGCGCCGGCGGCGATGACTACCTCGTCAAGCCCTTCGCCCTGGGAGAATTGGTAGCGCGGATCGAGGCCCTGCTGCGCCGTCCCGCCATGGGCATGCGGCCGGTGCTGCGTATCGGCTCCGTCGAGCTCGATCTCATCGCCCGCACGGCGCGCCGTGGCGAGCGCGACCTGGAGTTGCTGCCGCGGGAGTTCCAGCTGCTCGAGTATTTCATGCGGCGTGAGGGCCTGGTGGTGACGCCCGCGATGCTGCTGCGCGATATCTGGAACTACAATTTCGAGCTGCGCTCGAATCTCGTCGACGTGCAGCTGGGGCGCCTGCGGCGCAAGCTCGATGCGCCTGGGGACACCCGCCTGATCACCAATGTTCGCGGCGTCGGCTTCGTCTTCCGTGCGGATCCCTAGGGGCGTCTGGCGCTCGGCTGCGCGCTTCGGCGGCGGCGTCGCGCTGCTGCTCGCGATCGGCATCGGCGCCGTGTTCGGCGTCACCTACTGGCTCTCGAGCCGGATGGTATTTCGCTCCGTCAACGTCGCCGTCACCGAGCAGCTCGTGCTGCTGTCCGAGCGCCCGCCGGAGCTGCTGCCGTTCATGATCATGTCGCGGCTGAGGCATCAGCCGGCCGTGGTGACCCGGGTGGGCCTGTTCAGTGCCGACGGGTCGCTCATCGTCGGAAACATCGAGTGGCTTCCGGCGGGCGTGCGCTTCGATTCCCGGCCGCGCATCCTGCGCGTACCGGCCGAGGACGGCGGCGTGGTCCGCTTCTGCGTCGCCGCCCGCACGCTGGCGAACGGGCGGCACCTGGTGGTCGCGCGCAACGTCGAGGATCTGCTGGCCTTTCGCGCCGCGCTGATGCGTATCCTGCTGGTCTCGCTCGCGGCCTGCGTCGTCCTCGGCATGGCCGCGGGCACTGCCTATGCGCTGCGCGGCCAGGCGCGGCTGCGCCGGCTGGGGGCCACCGCGGAGCGCATCATGCTTGGCGCCCTCGGCGAGCGGCTCGACGTGCAGCGCCGGCCTGACCCGATGGGCGAGCTCTGCATCGTGGTGAACCGCATCCTCGATCGGCTCGAACGGCTGGTGGAGGCCTGGAAGAACGCGGGCGAGAACATCGCCCACGACCTGCGCACGCCGCTCACGGCATTGCGCGCGCAGCTCGAGCGCCTGCGCGACGGCGGCCGGCTGGAAGAGAAGGATCTGCAAATCGTCATCGGGTCGCTGCGCGCGATCGACAACATCCGCGCCCTTACGACCCGCCTGCTGCGCATCGCCGAGATCGAGCATGACGGGCGCAGGCAGGCCTTCGCGGCTGTCGATGCCGCGGCGCTGCTGCGCGAGATCGGCGAGGATTTCACGCCGCTTGCGGAAGATGCGGGCATCGCGCTCCGGGTCGAGACGCAGGGACCTGTCGTCATCCAGGCCGACCGCGAGCTGCTGGCGGAAGCGGTGATCAACCTCACGGAGAACGCCATCAAATACGCCGGGGCGGGCCGCACGGTCGTGCTGGAGACAAGGCGATCCGGCGGACGCGCCGTGCTCGCCGTTGCCGACGACGGTCCCGGCATCGCGCCCGCGGACCGCGAGCAGGTCTTCCGCCGCTTCTATCGCGCGCGCACGGCACACGGCGTGCCGGGCAGTGGGCTCGGCCTTTCCCTGGTCGCCTCCATCGCGGGCCACCATGGCTTCGAGCTGCACCTGCGCGACAACGGGCCGGGCTGCCGTGTCGAGCTTGTGTGCAAGCTGCGCGAGGCCGCCGCGTAAGCGGGCCCGCGGGCCCGGGTCGCCGGCGTTGAGGGGCTAGGCGCCGCGGGAGAAGGCGACGCGCAGCGCGCCCCCGAGTGAGCCTTCCTCGAGATATTTGATGCCGAGGTAGCCGCCGCTCATGATCGAGAGCCATGCGATGAGGCTGCCCAGCGCCAGCGTGGACATGCCGGTGACACCCTGGCCGATGGTGCAGCCGAGCGCCATGACGCCGCCGGCGCCCATGAGCGCCGCGCCGCCGAGATGACGCGCGAGGTCGCCGCGCTCGGTGAAGGTCTCGATGCTGAACGTGCCGGTGGCGAGCGAGGCGAGGAAGCTGCCGAGGATGACACCGCCGACCGTCGCGATGCCGAAATTGATAGTCGAGCCGGTGAAGGTCATCAGGTATTGCAGGCTGTCGGCGGAGGGGGAGACGAAGGTCATCGATGCCAGCGGCGTGGGGTTGAACTCGTCGGCGCCGAGCACACCGGTGACCCACCAGCCGACGATGGTGGCCAGCCCGACGACGAGGCCGGCGAGGATGTCGCCGGGGCTGCGGCGGAACGATGCGTCGCGGAAGCATATCGCGAGCAGCACGACGACGGCGACGACGGCGGCGCCGGCGCGCGCGGCCATCGCCGGGACGCCGGTGATGGCGGCCAGGATGTCGCCGATGTTCTGCGTGTGCACGCCGCTCGCCTGGAGGTCGAGGTTGGTGGTTTCGAGCTGCACGCGGGGAAGTGCGAGCAGGCCGCGCAGCGTGGTGTAGGCGACGATGCCAAGCACCATCATCACGATCAGCGACTTCAGGTTGCCGCCGCCGAGACGCACCAGGTTCTTGCTGGCGCAGCCGCTGGCCTGGGTCATGCCGAAGCCGAACATCAGCCCGCCGACGATGGCGCCGAGCCAGCCGAGATTGGGGGTGAGGTAGATCGAGTGGTCGAGGTTGACGAGGCCTGCGAAGCCCATCGCCTGGCTGCCGGCGATGGCGACCGCGACGGCGAGGAGCCAGGCGCGCAGGCGCCGGCCGTCGCCCATGAGCACCGCATCCGAGATGCCGCCCATGGCGCAGAAGCCGGTGCGCTGGACGACGGCGCCGAAGACGAGGCCGATCGCGAGGCCGGCAATACTGACAACCGTGTTAGTCGTGAGTGCGCTCATTTCGGCGAGGACGCTAATGAGCGAAAATTTTCCAGTCAATGTTGGGTGAAGAGCGTCGCGTTTCCGGTGATGGCGTCACGCCGCCGGGCGGCGTGTCAGGCGGGCTTCCTGGCGAGCTTGGCGCGGGCGTCCTTGACGACGGCGGCGAGGTCCTTCTCGCTGAGCGCGCCGGGCACGAGGTAGCTGCCGA
>JAJYFW010000300.1 GCA_021785335.1 Pseudomonadota bacterium | reverse complement strand
CGCGCCACCCCAAGCGCTGGCAGGACGTGATGGAACTGCTCGACGCGGGGATCGATGTCTGGTCCACGCTCAACATCCAGCACGTCGAGAGCCTCAACGATATCGTCGCGCGCATCACCCGCATCCGCGTGCGCGAGACGGTGCCGGACAGCGTCATCGACCGCGCCGATGCAATTGAGGTCGTGGACCTCACGCCCGAGGATCTGATCAAGCGCCTGCGGGAGGGCCGCGTCTATCTGCCCAAGGTCGCGGAGCGCGCGCTCGCTCACTACTTCTCGCCCGGCAATCTCACGGCGCTGCGCGAACTGGCCCTGCGCCGTACCGCTCAGCGCGTTGACGAGCAGCTGCTCGACCACATGCAGGCGCATGCGATCGCGGGCCCATGGGCGGCGGGCGAGCGCGTGCTGGTCTGCGTCACCCCGGGCGGCGCGGGCCCGGGCCTGGTTCGCTACGGCCGCCGCCTCGCGGAGCGTCTGCGCGCCGCCTTCGTGGCGCTCTACGTTGAGACACCCCGCGCCGCCTCCGACGGACACGAGCGCGTGGAGCGCACGCTGCGTCTCGCCGAAACCCTCGGTGCGGAGACCGTCACCCGCCCCGGACGCGACGTCGCCGCGGAGATCCTCGCCTACGCGCGCGAGGTGAACGCAACTCATATCGTAATCGGAACAACCGGTGGGCGCCGCTTCTGGCCTTTCCGCCGCCGGGTCGTCGAGCGGGTGATCGGCGAGGCGCGCGACATTCCCGTTCACGTCATTGGCCGGGAAGCCGGGGAGCGGCCAGAGCGCCGTCCGCGCTCGCGCCCGGTGCCGGCGCCGCGTGGCTGGTTCGTCGCCGCCTCGGCGGTGGTGCTCGCGATCCTGGTGGCCGAAGGCCTGGAGGCGCTTGCCGGCAGTTCCAGCGTCACCATGGTCTTCCTCACCGCGGTGCTCGCCGTTGCCTCCACGGCCGGGCTTTGGCCCTCGGTCGCCGCCGTCATCGCATGCGTGCTCGCTTATAATTTCTTCTTCCTGCCACCGCTCTACACCTTCACGGTAGCCGACCCTCGCAACATCGTGGCGTTGCTGTTCTTCGGCGTCGCCGCGCTGGTCGCGAGCCGGCTTGCCTCGCGCCTGCGCGAGCAGACGCTGGCCGCCCGCACCCGCGCGCGCACGACGGAGGAGCTCTACGGCTTCAGCCGCAAGATCGCCGCCATCGCCTCGCTCGACGACCTGCTGTGGGCCAGCACGTATCAGGTCGCTTCCATGCTGCATCTCTCCGTCGTCGTGCTGCTGCCGGAGGGCGAGGCGCTCGCGGTGCGCGCGGGCTACCCCCCGGAAGACGCGCTGGACGAGGCGGATCTCGCAGCGGCAACATTATGTTTCAGCAACGATAAACCCGCCGGCCGCGGCTCGGACACGCTGCCAGGCACGCGCCGCCTCTTCGTCCCGCTGGCAACGGCCCGCGGCCCGGTCGGCGTACTCGGACTTGACGCGGGCCCCGATGCGCCGGCGGATCACTCGCTGCTCGGCCCGGGCCAACGCCGCCTGCTCGATGCGCTCGCGGACCAGATCGCGGTCGCGATCGAGCGCATCCGTCTCGCCGAGGAGGTCACCGAGGCGCAGCACCGCGCCGAGACCGAGCGGCTGCGCTCTGCCCTGCTCACTTCGCTGTCGCACGATTTGCGCACGCCGCTCGCCGCCATCCTCGGCGCAGCGACCGGGCTCGAGACCTACGGCGCCAGCCTCCCGCCCGAGGAGCGTGCCGGCCTGCTCAGCACCATCCGCGAGGAGGCGGAGCGGCTCGGGCAGTTCGTCGCCAACCTGCTGGACATGACGCGGCTCGAGGCCGGCGCCATCGCCGCGCGCCGCGAGCCCGTTGAACTCGATGAGGCGATCGGCAGCGCGCTACGCCGCGCCGGCCGCGTGCTGGGGCGGCATCGCGTCGTCACGGATGTGCCGGGCGTCCTGCCCGCGCTTGACCTCGACCCCGTGCTGTTCGAGCAGGTACTTCTCAACCTGCTGGACAACGCCGCGAAGTACAGCCCCGAGGGAGGCGCCATCACGCTGCGCGCCCGCGCCGTGGCCGACGCCGTGGAACTCGCCATCGAGGACGAAGGACCAGGCATTCCCGCCGACATCATGCCCCGCATCTTCGAGAAATTCGTCCGCGCCGAGGGGGCGGACCGCAGGCGCGCCGGCACCGGGCTCGGGCTCGCCATCTGCCACGGCTTCCTGACCGCGATGGGCGCCTCGATCCGCGCCGCCAACCGCGAGGATCGTTCCGGCGCGGTGTTCACCCTGACGCTGCCGGTGCGCACGTGAGCGCGCTCGTTCTCGTGGTGGACGACGAGCCGCCGATCCGCCGCCTGCTGCGCACGGTACTGGAAGCGGAGTCCTACCGAGTGCGCGAGGCGGCAGATGCACGCGCGGCACTCGCCGCCGTCGCCGAGGGCGTGGATCTGGTGCTGCTCGACCTCGGCCTGCCGGACATGGAAGGGCTCGAACTGCTTGGCCGTATCCGCAAGAGCAGCGACGTGCCCGTGGTTGTCGTCTCCTCGCGCGAGGACGAGCGCGGCAAGGTCGCGGCACTGGATCTCGGCGCCGACGACTACGTGACCAAGCCGTTCGGCGTGGCCGAGCTTGCCGCCCGCCTGCGCGCGGCGCTGCGCCACCGCGTGGCGCGGGAAGGGGAGGCAGCACCGTTCCGCCATGGCAACCTTATGGTCGATCGCGTACGCCGCCGCGTGACCGTCGATGGCGCGGAGGTGCACCTCACCCCGCGCGAATACGACATCCTCGACCTGCTGGTGGCACACGCGGGCCGGGTGCTCACCCACCGCTTCATCATGGCCCGTCTCTGGGGCGCTTCCGGCGATGTGCAGCAACTGCGCGTCTATGTCCGCCAGCTGCGGCAGAAGATCGAGCGCGACCCGGCGCGCCCGGACCACGTCCTCACCGAGACCGGCGTCGGCTATCGCCTGGTGGAGGACGCATGAACCCTGCCGCGCCTTCGCTCGCGGAACTGGTTCCGCCCGCGCACGTCCTCGCCGGCCAGCGCGCCGCGGACAAGACGGCGCTGCTGCGCCTGCTCGCTGGCCTCGCCGCACAGGCCGCCGGAAGGGATCAGGCGAGCCTCGCCGCAGCGCTCGTCGCGCGCGAAAGCCTGGGGTCCACGGGCATCGGCGGCGGCCTCGCGCTGCCGCACGCCCGCCTCGCGGGACTTGGGGCCTCCATGGGCTGGCTCGTCCGCCTGGCCAGGCCCGTCGCGTTCGATGCGGTGGACGGCGCGCCGGTGGACCTCGTCGTCATGCTGCTGAGCCCGGAGGCGGACAACGCCGGACATCTTGCGGCGCTGGCCGCCGTCTCGCGCCGCCTGCGCCAGTCGGAGGTCGCCGCCGCCATCCGCGCCGCGCCGGATACCGCCGCCATGCGCGCCGCCCTGATCGGCGGGGTGTTCTGAAAGGCCAGCTGCCTGCACCACGCGGAGCGACGGCGGCGACGCAAGGCCTGTGACGCGGCGCGCAAATGGTGGCCTCATCCATAGGTCCCGTGACACATTGACAGCCTTAATGGATTTCCTTCGGGGTGCGCCCCTATCGGCGCCGATCGGGACCCCACGGAGAAAGTATTGCCAGAGCAAAATCAGTATCTTGCGTTGACCTGCACTGTGGTCCCGGTTGCGTGCGTATCCACGCTATGCCGGCCTGCCGGAGCTCAGCTACTTACTGCACGACAAGCAATACTTGGTCACCACCTGCGGTCGCGTCTGCATGCACCGCAAGAAAATCAATGTCTCAACCGTGTTGGCGAGGCAACTCGTCGGCCTCAATTCGGTCGAGGACGGCATCTGGCTGGTCAGCTTCACGCACTAGAGCGTTTTCCGATCAGTATGTGTCGTATCCTGAGGCGGCGAAGTAGTTGGCGCACTCGGCTGGGGTGAA
>JAJYFW010000299.1 GCA_021785335.1 Pseudomonadota bacterium | reverse complement strand
GCGGAGCTCGCGGAAACGGCGAAGGGCCAGGCGGGCATCCACACGCGCGTGCTCGACCTCGCGGACCGCGCGGCGGCAACGGAGTGGGTGCGCGGGATCGGGTCGGTGTTCTGCCTGGTGAACAACGCAGGCGGCGTCGCGGGCCAGGTGATGCGCCCGATCGAGGAAGTGCCGGATGCGGACTGGGACCGCATCTTCGCCGTGAACGTCGGTGCCGCGATGGCGCTGTCGCGCGCCGCGGCGCCGGCGATGAAGCAGGCCGGGGAGGGGCGCATCGTCAACATTTCCTCCGGCGCCGGGCTGCAGGCCTCGCTCACCGGCATCCAGGCCTACTGCAGCGCCAAGCACGCCGTGGTCGGGCTCACGCGCCAGCTCGCGCACGAGTTGGGGCGGTTCAACATCACGGTGAACTCCGTCGCTCCCGGCTTCATCCGCAGCAACGAGACCACCGAGCGGCAGTGGGAGAGCTACGGCGCGGAGGGGCAGAAGGCGCTGGTCGAGCGCATCGCCATGCACAAGCTCGGCACCGCGCAGGACATCGCCAACGCGGTGATCTTCTTTGCCTCGCCGCTCGCCGGCTTCGTCAACGGGCAGATCATCTCGGTGGACGGCGGACGATGAGCGTCGAGTCCTGGGTGGCGGAGAACCACGCCCGCCTGCTCGACGAGCTTCTGTCATTCATCCGCCTGCCGAGTGTTTCGACGGACCCGGCCTACGCGCAGGGGATCCGCGATGCCGCGGCGCTGCTCAGGGCGCGGTTCGAGCGCATCGGGCTCAACTCGGTGCAATATCTCAACGAGGGCGGGCACGACGCGGTCTATGGCGAATGGCTCGGCGCGCCAGGCAAGCCGACGCTGCTGATCTACGGCCATTACGACGTGCAGCCGCCCGACCCGCTGGAACTGTGGGAGACGCCGCCCTTCGAGCCCACGATCCGCGCGGGTCACATCTACGCGCGCGGCGCGTCGGACGATAAATCGCCGCTGTGGATTGCGGTTTCCGCCATCGAGGCCTGGCTCGCGGCAGAGGGTCGGCTTCCGGTCAACGTGAAGGTGCTGATCGAGGGCGAGGAGGAGATCGGCAGCCGCTCGCTGCCCGGTATAATGCGCCGCCACCGCGAGCTGCTGGCATCCGACGTGCTGGTCTCGGCCGATGGCGGGCGCTGGCGGCCGGGGCGGCCCTCCGTGAACACCAACTCGCGCGGGCTCTCGGGGATGGAGATCGTGCTGCGCACGGCGGCGCGCGACCTGCACTCGGGGCGCTTCGGCGGCCCGGTGGGCAACGCCGCGATGACGCTCGCGCGGCTGCTGGCGACGCTGCATGACGAGCAGGGCCGCATCGCCGTCGCAGGCTTTTTCGATGGCCTGCAGCGCCCCGGCAACCGCGACTACGCGAGCATGGACGAACTGGGCTTCGACGAGGCCGCGTTCTTCGCCGAGATCGGCGCGCGGCCGGGCGCGATGGAGCCCGGCGTCCGCCTCCTGGAAAGCCTCTGGTTCCGGCCGACGCTCGAGGTCAACGGCATGATCGGCGGCTATACCGGTCCGGGCGGCAAGACCGTCATTCCGCACGAGGCGAGTGCGAAGATCACGTGCCGGCTCGGGCCCGGGCAGGACCCGAGGCGCGTGTTCGAGGCGGTGGCGGCGCACCTGCGCGCGCATTGCCCCGGCTTCGCCGACCTCGAGATCCTCGACCCGCACGACGGTGCCCGCGCCTATGTGGTGCCGGAGGACGATCCCTATCTCGCGGTGGTCGAGCGCGTCATCGAGGAGGTGCACGGCAGGCGGCCGGTGCGCGTGGGTGTCGGCGGCACGCTGCCGATCTCGTCGATGGCCAAGGAGGCGCTGGGGGTGGAGACGGTGATGCTCTCCTACGCCGTCGCCGACGAGCGCATCCACGCGCCCAACGAGTTCTTCCGCCTCTCCTCCTTCGACGAGGGGCTCAGGGCGTGGACGAAGCTGTTCCCGGCGATGGCGGCGCTGCGGCCCTAGAGCAGGCTCGCGCCGACGTTCACCGAAAGCGCGATGATCACGGTGTTGAAGACGAAGCTCAGGAACCCGTGCAGCAGCGCGAGGCGGCGGAACTTGCGCGAGGCGATCTGCACGTCCGAGACCTGGAACGTCATGCCCAGCACCAGCGAGAAATAGGCGAAGTCCCAGTAGTCCGGCGGATGCGTGCCGGGAAACAGCAGCCCGCCATCGGGTTTCCCGTCGTGGCGGCGCGAGCTGTAGTATTCGTGCGCGTAGCGCAGCGCGAACAGCGTCTGCGTCACCAGCCAGGAAAGCATCAGCGTCGCGACCACGAGCCCGACATGCGCGTAGCGGTCCACGCGGGGGATCGACTTGGTGACGGCGAACTCGCCGACGATGGCGGCGAAGCTCGCGATCACGCCGGCCAGCGTCACCGCGAAGATGGTCCACTCGCCCTCCTCCTGCGCCGCGGCGTCGTGCGGCAGGTGCAGGTGGTCGCGGCGCGAGAACATCGTCGCGATCAGCAACAGAAACACCAGCGCGCCGGTATCCCAGGCGATGAGCACGCGGGCGAGCAGGCGGTGGTGGGCGGGCAGCAGGGCGAGCACGATCAGCCCGGCGGCGATGCCGGCGAACAGGCGCTTGCGGGCAAGCAGGCTTTGGAGCAGGTCCATGGTCGGTCTCCGCGCACCGGCGCCACCCTAGCCGTCGCGCGCGATTCCCATCCCCGCGGCCGCCACTGGTCTTCGCGCGCCGGCGGGATCATCCTGGCGCCATCCGACGAGGGGGGAGGGGCGATGAACGACATCGGTCAGGTCGCGGCGCTGACGGCACAGGTCGATGCCGGGCGGATGTTCCGCCACCTCGAGGAGTTCGCGAAGCGCGTCAAGCTCTCCGGCACGCCGGAGGAGATGGAGAGCTTCCGCTACCTGCAAGCGGTGCTGGACGGGTACGGCTTCCGCACCAGGCTGCTGCGCCACGAGGCCTATATCAGCCTGCCCGGCCGCGCGCGCATCGTCATCGGCAACGAGACGCCGGACTGCATCACCCATTCCTTCTCGCGTCCCTCGCCCGCGGGCGGGCTCACCGCGCGTGTGGTCTATGCCGGCGCCGGCAGGCCGGAGGATTTTGCCGGGATCGACGCGCGCGGGAAAATCGTGCTGCTGGAGGGGATCGCGAACCCCGGCGCCAGTCTGCGCGCCTCGCGCGCGGGGGCGGCGGGGCAGGTGCATATCAGCCCGCACGAACACATCCACGAGATGTGCATCTCTCCGGTGTGGGGCAGCCCGACCGAGGCGACGCGCGCGGACCTGCCGTCCACCGTCGTGCTCAGCGTGCGCAAGGCGACCGGCGACGCGCTCAAGGCGCGGGTGCGGGCGGGCGAGGCGGTCGAGATCACGCTTCATTCCGAGGTCGACACGGGCTGGCGCGAGACGCCGATCCTGGAGGCCGAGCTGATGCCGGAGGGGAAGCCGGACGCGCCCTTCGTCATGTTCTCCGGCCACCACGACACCTGGCACCTCGGCGTGATGGACAATGGCGGCGCGAACGCCACGATGCTGGAGGTGGCGCGGCTGATGGCGCCCGGCCGCGCGGGGTGGAAGCGCGGCCTGCGCCTCTGTTTCTGGTCCGGGCATTCGCACGGGCGCTATTCCGGCTCCGCCTGGTACGCGGACACGCACTGGGAGGAGCTGGACCGCCGCTGCGCCGTGCACGTCAACGTCGATTCCACCGGCGCGCGCGGCAACACGGTGCTGACGGATGCGATCGCCGCGGCGGAACTCGCCGGTTTCGCCGCCGAGGCGGTGCGCGTGGAAGGCGGGCAGGAACTCGCCGGCTACCGCATGAGCCGCGCCGGCGACCAGTCCTTCTGGGGCGTCGGCGTGCCCTCGATGTTCATGGGCATGGGCGAGCAGCCAGCGGACGCGGCGGACAACGTGATGGGCGCCGTGCTC
>JAJYFW010000298.1 GCA_021785335.1 Pseudomonadota bacterium | reverse complement strand
CGCCGAGACGCCACACTTTCGCGGCGATGGCGGCGAGCACCGGCTCCGCCCTGGCGAAGGCTTCGGGAGAGCCCGAGGCCATGACGGACATCCGCCCCTCGGTCGCCGCCTTCGACCCACCGGAAACGGGCGCGTCCAGCATCAGGAGGCCGGAGCTGGCCAGGCGGCGCTCGAACTCGACCGCGCGTTCGGCGGCGACGGTGACGCAGTTCAGCACCACGGTGCCGGGCGCGAGGCGGGGTACGCAGCCCTGCGGGCCGAACAGCACCGCCTCCGCCTGCGCCGCGTTCACGACAAGGAGGATGACGGCTTCGAGGTCCGCGGGCAGCGCGTCCGGGCTCGCGACCGCGCGCCCGCCGGCGGCGATGAAGGCGTCGCGCGCCTCGGCCCGCATCTCGCAGCCGGTGACGTCGTGGCCGGCGCGCAGCAGCGATTGCGCGGCGCCCATCCCCATTGAGCCGAGGCCGATGACGGCGAGCTTCATCGCGCGCTCCGGAAGCGTTCGACGGCCGCGACGAGGGCACGGCGGACGCCGGGTTCCAGCGCGGAGTGCCCTGCGTCCGGCACCACGGTAAGGCGGGCGGAGCGCCAGGCATCGGCGAGCTCGAAGGCCGTGCGCGGCGGGCAGATCATGTCGTAGCGGCCCTGGACGATCTCGGCGGGAACATGGGCGATGCGCTGCATGCCGGCGAGCAGCCCGCCCTCCGGCAGGAACAGGTCGTTGGCGAAATAATGCGCCTCAATCCGGGCGAGGCCGAGCGCGGTGCGGTCCTGCGCGAAGGAGGCGACGGTGTCCGGCGAGGGCAGCAGAGTGGAGCAGGACCCCTCGTAGACCGACCAGGCGCGTGCCGCGGGCATGTGCACGGCGGGGTCGGGGTCGGTGAGGTGGCGGAGATAGCTGCCGAGCACATCGCCGCGCTCCTGCGGCGGCAGGAACTCGACGAAGGCGGCGTGCGCGTCGGGAAACACGGCGGCGAGGCCATGGAGGAACCAGTCCACCTCCAGCTTCCGGCCAAGAAACACGCCGCGCAGCACGCAGCCGAGCACGCGATCCGGGTGCGCCTGCGCGAAGGCGAGCGCCAGGGTCGAGCCCCAGGAGCCGCCGAACAGCAGCACACGCGGGATCGCGAGATGGCGCAGCAGCAGCTCGATATCGGCGACGAGACGCGGCGTGGTGTTCGCGGCGAGCGAACCGAGGGGGCGGGACCGGCCGGCGCCGCGCTGGTCGAAAATGACGACGCGCCAGAAGCCGGGGTCGAAGAAGCGGCGGTGCACCGCGCCGGCCCCGGCACCCGGGCCACCATGGAGGAACAGCACCGGCACGCCACGCGGGTTGCCGACCTGCTCCCAATACATCACATGGTCGTCGCCGAGCGGCAGGAATCCGGTCTCGAACGGTCCGATATCGGGGAAGAGGTCGCCGCGCGGCATGGCGCGATCCTGATGGGAGCGAGGGAGCGATGCAACGGGTTTGGATGGGCCTGGGCGCCGTTTCGGGGCTGGTCTGCGTGGCGCTCTCGGCCATCGCGGCGCACGCATTGGTGCCGCCGGCGCGCACGCTGGTGCAGGAGGGGCTGGCGATGCAGTTCCCGCATGCGCTCGCCTTGCTCGCCGCGGGGCTCTGGGCGCCGCGCGGCGGCAGGTTCGCCGACTGGGCCGGAGCGGGCTTCGCGCTCGGCAGCGCGCTGTTTTGCGGCGAGCTTTATTTCCACGCAGCGACCGGCGTGGCACTCGGCGTGGTGGCGCCGATCGGCGGGACCTGCCTGATGGCGGGGTGGCTGCTGCTGGCGCTCTCGGCGCTGCGGGCGAAATAGTCCCGCCGCTCAGATGCTGGCGAGCACCGCGTCGCAGACACGCTGCGCCTGCGCGTCCGAGAGGTCCGGATGGATCGGCAGGGCCATGATGCGTGTTGCGAGATCCTCGGAGACCGGCAGCGCGGCGCCATCATGCGAAGCCGCGTAGGCGGGCTGACGATGCAGCGGCTTCGGGTAGTAGATGGCGCTGGGCACGCCGGCTGCCTTCAGGCCCGCCTGCATGCGGTCCCGTGCAGCGGCGTCCGGCAGCAGGATCGCGTAGATCGCCCAGGCGCTGGTGCTGGCCGGCACGCGGGCGGGGATGGCGACGCGGTTGCCGAGGCGCGCATCGTAGATCCTCGCCACGCGCTCGCGTGCGGCGAGATCGGCCTCGAAGATGTCGAGCTTGGCGAGCAGCACGGCCGCCTGCAGCGTGTCGAGCCGGCCGTTCATGCCGGTGCGCAACACCTCGTAGCGCGTGGTGCCCTCGCCATGCGTGCGCAGGCTGCGGTAGAGCGCGGCACGCTCGGCGCTTTCGGTGAACAGCGCGCCGCCATCGCCGTAGGCGCCGAGCGGCTTGGAAGGGAAGAAGCTGGTCGCCGTCGCGTCCGCGGCCTTGCCGAGCCTGATGCCGTGCAGGGTTGCGCCGAAGCTCTGGGCGCAGTCGTCGAGCGTGAACAGGTGTTCGCGCGCGGCGATCGTGGCGAGCGCTGGCCAGTCGGCGGGCTGGCCGAACAGATCGACGCCGATCAGCGCGCGCGGCGCCAGCTTCCCCGCGCGCCTGACGTCGGCGATGCGCGCCTCGAGATGCGTGGGGTCGATCTGGAAGGTGCGGGGATCGACATCGACGAAGACCGGCGTCGCGCCGAGCAGCAGCGGGACCTCCGCCGTCGCGGTGTAGGTGAAGGCGGGCAGGAACACCGCGTCGCCGCGGCCGATGCCCTCGGCCATCAGCGCGATCTGCAGCGCGTCCGTGCCGGAGGAGACGCTGACGCAATGCGTGGCGCCGCAGAACGCGGCGAGGCGGGATTCCAGCTCCGCGACCTCGGGGCCGAGGATGAACTGGCAGTGGCACAGCACGGCCTCGATGCGCTTGCGCAACGACTCCGCCATGCGCGCCTGCTGGCCCGCGAGGTCGAGGAAGGGAATGGGGGCGTGATCGTTCATCCGAGATTCCGGGTTGCGGCGCCGGAGGTCTCCGACGTCTGGGTATGCGGGTCCGGCGTGTATTCCGGCACCATGCGCGCGAGCAGCGCGCGGGCGAGCTTGTCCTGGCCACCACGGCAGGCGGCTCCGATCTCCTCGATGGAGCGGCCGACCAGCGCGGCATCGGCGGTGCGCGGGGTCGCCATGAGCAGGCCCGGAATGCCGGTCGCGACGGGCGGCTCCTGGCCGTGGAAGATTTCCTCGAAGAGCTTCTCGCCGGGGCGCAGGCCGGTGAAGCGGATCGGCACGTCGACGTCCGGCCGCAGGCCAGCGAGACGGATCATCTGCCGCGCCAGGTCGAGGATCTTCACCGGCGCTCCCATGTCGAGCACGAAGATGCCGCCATTGGCCCCGGTGTTGCCGGTGCTGCCGGCGACCGAGGCCTGCAGCACCAGCCCCACCGCCTCGCGCACCGTCATGAAGTAGCGCTGCATGTCCGGGTGCGTGACGGTGAGCGGGCCGCCGCGCGCGAGCTGGCGCTGGAACAGCGGCACGACGGAGCCGGTGCTGCCGAGAACGTTGCCGAAGCGCACCGTGATGAACCGCGTGCCGCCCTGGGACGTTCCCGCCTGCCCGGAACGCGCGCGGATGTCGAGCGCCTGGCAGTACATCTCCGCCAGCCGCTTGGAGGCACCCATGACGCTCGTGGGATTCACCGCCTTGTCCGTCGAGATCAGCACCATTGCCTGCACGCCGGCCGCCCGCGCGGCGTCCGCCACGTTGCGGGTGCCGAGGGCGTTGGTCAGCAGGCCCTCCGCGGCGTTGGCCTCGACGATTGGCACATGCTTGAGCGCGGCGGCGTGAAAGACGAGGTCCGGGTGCACGCGCTCCATGACGGCGCGGATGCGCGCCTCGTCGCGGACATCGGCGACGATGGCCTCGCGCGCCACCTCGCCGGCCTGCTCGGCCAGTTCCACGTCGATCTGCCAG
>JAJYFW010000297.1 GCA_021785335.1 Pseudomonadota bacterium | reverse complement strand
CATCGAGCGCCTGTGCGTCGAGAAGGGCCTCAAGATGACCGGCCAGCGCCGCACCATCGCGCGGGTCCTGTCCGAGGCCATGGATCATCCGGACGTGGAGGAGCTCTACCGCCGCGCGACGGCGCTGGACGCGCGTATCTCGATCGCGACCGTCTATCGCACGGTGCGGCTGCTGGAGGAAAAGGGCATCCTCGAGCGCCGCGACTTCGGCGGTGGGCGCGCCCGCTACGAGCCGACCGAGCACGGGAGGCACGACCACCTGATCGACATCGACACCGGCCGCGTTGTGGAGTTCGCCGACGACGCCCATGTCGCGGCGCTGGAGGCGATCGCGCGCGCGCTGGGCTTCGAGCTCGTCTCACACCGGCTGGAGCTTTTCGGCCGCCGCCGCCGCACCGCCGGGGAACGCCGGCCGGCGGCCGAGGAGACGCGCGCCGCCCCGCGCCCGGCCACGCGGGGGACGGAGCGATGACGCACGCGCCGGGCAACAACACCGGCATCGCCAGCCCCGGCTTCGGCGAGCTGAAGGCCGGCTCGCTCGGCGTGCGGCTCGCCACGACGGCGGCCGAGATCGACGCGGTGCAGGCGCTGCGCTGGCACGTCTTCTACGAGGAGATGGGCGCGGTGCCGGACGCCGCGACCGCCGCCAGCCGGCGCGACCGCGACGTGTTCGACACCGTCGCCGACCACCTGCTGGTGCTGGACCACGAACGCGGCGAGGGCGGGGCCGCCGTCGTCGGCTGCTACCGCCTGATCCGCGCGCCGGCGGCGGCGCGCATCGGCCGCTTCTACTCCGCCGATGAATACGACCTCTCCCGCGTGCTCGCCTTCAAGGGCGAGGTGCTGGAGCTCGGCCGCTCCTGCGTGCACGCGGACTACCGCAACCGCGCGGTGATGCAGCTGCTGTGGCGTGGCATCGCCGCCTATGTGTTCCTGCACGGGATCGGGCTGATGTTCGGCTGCGCCAGCCTGCCGGGCACCGACCCGGACGCGGTGGCGCCGGAGCTGACGTATCTCTACCGAAACCATCTGGCACCCGAGGAGATCCGCCCGGTGGCGCTGCCGCACCGGCGCGTGGCGATGGACAGGCTGGGTGACAAGCCGCTCGACACCCGCGCCGCCGTCGCGGCCCTGCCGCCGCTGATCAAGGGCTATCTGCGGTTGGGCGGCTTCGTCGGCGAGGGGGCGGTGATCGACCGCGCCTTCAACACCGTGGACGTTGCGGTCGTGGTCAAGACCGACCTCGTGACCGACCGCTACTTCCGCCACTACGAACGCAGCGTCCGCGAGGGTGCGGGCTGACGTGACGTCCGGCGCGGGGACTGGCCGTTTCGATGTCATCATGACGGCGCCGCGTCTCGCGGCACCCGCCGTCGCTGTGCTTGAGCAGGCGGGCTGCCGCATCCACTACATGCAGCCCTATCCCTCGGCCGCGGCCGTCGCCGCCCTTGCGCGCGAGGTCGGTGCGCACGCGATCCTGAGCCGCCAGGGCCCGGTCGACGCCGCGGCGATGGATGCCTCGCCCAATCTCGCCATCGTCGCCCGCCACGGCGTCGGCGTGGACGACGTCGACGTCGCGGCGGCGAAGGCGCGCGGCATCATGGTCACGCGCGCGCCCGGCTCCAACACCACCGCGGTCGCGGAGCACACGCTGGCCGTGATCCTGGCGCTCGCGAAGGACCTGCGCCCGCTCGGCGCCACCATCGCCGCCGGCGGCTGGCGCGGGGCGGCGGGCCAGGTGCGCGACATTGAGGGCATGCGCCTCGGCCTGCTCGGCTTCGGCGCCATCGGCCGCGCGGTCGCGCGCCTGGCACTCGCCTTCGGCATGCGCGTCGCCGCCTTCACCCCGAACCCGACGCCCACGGCGAGCGTGGAGTTCGTCGCCGCGCCGGCCGACCTCTGGCCACGCGCTGACGTGCTGTCGCTGCACTGCCCCTACACGCCGGCGACGCGCCACATCGTGGACGCGGCCGCGATTGCCGCCCTGCCGCGCGGCGGCTTCGTCATCAACACGGCGCGCGGCGGGCTGATCGACGAGGCAGCGCTCGCCGCGGCACTGGACGCGGGCCACCTCGCCGGCGCGGCGCTCGACGTATTCGAGACCGAGCCGCCGGCGCCGGACGACCGGCTGCGCGACCATCCGCGCGTCTTCGTCACGCCCCACGTCTCCGGCGTGACCCCGCGCTCGCTCGACGCGATGGGAACGATGGCGGCGGAGTGCATCGCGGCACGGCTCACGGGCGGCGACGTGCCCCCGGAGCGCATCGTCTCACCATGAAGCCGTGGGCGGCGCTCAGCCGCCGGCCGGCCTGGGCCGCGGCCCTGCTCGGCGCGGCCTCGGCGCTGGCGCTGCCGCCCGTCTTCCTGGTTCCGATCCTGGGCTTCACCGTGCCGGGCCTCCTGGCGCTCGTGGGGGCGGAGCGCACCTGGCGGCGCGCGGCCTGGCTCGGCTTCTGCTTCGGCTTCGCCCACCACGTGGTCGGGCTTTACTGGATCACCGAGGCGATCCTGGTGCGCGCCAACGAATTCTGGTGGCTGGTGCCCTTCGCGGCCCCCGGGGTCGCCCTGCTGCTCGCCCCGTTTATCGCGGCGAGCGTGCTCGCGGCGTGGTTCGCGCCGCCAGGTTGGCGCCGCGTGCTGGTGCTGGCCGGCGCCTGGACGCTCGCGGACCTGGCGCGGCAGTTCGTCGGCACCGGGTTCCCGTGGAATCCGTGGGGCAGCGTCTGGGCGGCGGCGACCGCCTGGGGCAACGTCATGCAGCAGCCCGCCGCCTGGATCGGCGCGCCGGGCCTCACGCTGCTGACGGTGCTGGTGGCCGCGCTGCCGGTGCTGGGCCGGCGCGGCATCGCCGCCTCGCTCGCCATCCTCGCGGTCTGGGCGGGGCTTGGCGCCTGGCGCCTGCAAACCCCGCAGCCCAAGCCGCCGGGCGTGACCGTGGCGCTCGCCCAGGGCGACATCGCCGAGGGGCATAAATTCGACGCCGCCTTCGCGGCCTCCATCTTCAGCACCTACCTCGACCTCACCCGGCAAGCCGTGCTGCGGATCCACGGCCCCGGCGTCGTCATTTGGCCGGAGACCGCAAGCCCCTACCTGCTCGGCCGCGACGCCGCCGCCCGCGCCGCGATCGTGCAAGC
Source organism: Pseudomonadota bacterium (assembly GCA_021785335.1). The sequence continues at coordinate 800 of JAJYFW010000297.1, read as the reverse complement.
CGCGGAGGGGATGCCGGTGTTCGCCGGCAGCATACGCTTCGGCAAGGACGGCAGGCCGCGCAACACGCTCTACGCGATCATGGGCCCGGGTCCGCCCGCGGCGCGCTACGACAAGCGGCACCTCGTGCCGTTCGGCGAGTACTCGCCGGCCTGGCTGCCGATCCAGGTGGTGCCTGGCGGCGGGTTCGAGCCGGGGCACGGGCTCGTGACCTGGACGCTCCCGGGCCTGCCGCCGGTGGGTCCGCTGATCTGCTACGAGGCAATCTTTCCCGCGCAGGTGGTGGACGAGGCGAACCGGCCGCGTTGGCTGGTCAACGTCACCAACGATGCCTGGTTCGGCAACTCGACCGGCCCACGCCAGCATCTCGCGGCGGCACGGCTGCGCGCGGTGGAGGAGGGCCTGCCGCTGGTGCGCGCGGCCAACAGCGGCATTTCCGCGGTGTTCGACGCGTTCGGGCGCCAGACGGCGCGGCTGGGGCTACTCAAGCGTGGCGTACTTCTGGCGGCCCTCCCGGGGGCGCTGCCCCGCACCGTGTTCGCCCGCCTGGGACTCTGGGCGCCTTTCGGGCTCGCGACGCTGCTTCTTCTCGTAGCAACGCCGTGGAGAGTTTTGTTTTTGCGACGTATCGCAAGGTTTTAGGATTTTATTGACGGATTTCGGTTGTGAAGCTAACGTCCCGATCAACCGACGCCCCGATACCGACACCTCGCGCTCGTCCCGAAGAGCAGCGCATGTTCCGGCAGCATGACGGCGCGGCGGTGATCGCCCGTGGCACGCAACGCCAGGGGCTGGGGTGAGA
>JAJYFW010000296.1 GCA_021785335.1 Pseudomonadota bacterium | reverse complement strand
ATCCTGCTCGCCTTCGTCCATGGGCTCTCGCACCCGCAGGTCGCCGAGCGGCTGTCGGTGCCCTTGGGGACGGTGAAATCCTGGATCCGCCGCGGCCTGCTCAGCCTGCGGGAGTGCCTGTCATGATGGTGCGCCAGCCATGACGGGGCTGCCCACGGCGCCCGAGGACATCCAGGCCCTGGCCGGCGAATACGTGCTCGGCACGCTCGACGCACGCACGGCGCGCGCGGTGGAGGCGGCGATGGCGCGCGACGCCGCCTGGCGCGAGGCTATCGGGCGCTGGCAGCGCGACCTTGCCCCGCTGACGGCGCTCGCCGTGCCGGAGGCACCGCCCCCCGATCTCTGGAACCGCATCGAGGCGGCGCTGGGCGGCGAGACACGCCGGGCGGCGCCGGCGCCCACCCGCGTGCCGTGGCTCTGGCGCCTCTGGGCCATGGGCGCGAGCGTCGCCGCCGTGGCGCTCGCCGTGATCCTGCTGCTGCCCGCGCCGAAGGGTCCGACCATGACCGCGGTGCTGGTGCCGGACCAGGGAACCCCCGTCTTCACCGCCGCCGCGGCACCCGGGGGCGGCCTGCGCATCATCGCCGTGCGCGCGGATGCCGGCGCCATGCCCGCGCCGCCGGCGGGCAAGGCGTTCCAGCTATGGGGCCTGGCACCGGGCGCTGCCGCGCCCGTCTCGCTCGGCGTCATGCCGCCCGGCGCGACGGCGATGACCATCGTCCACCCCGCGGTGCTGCCGCGCGCGGGCATGCAGATCATGATCTCGATCGAACCGCCCGGCGGCTCGCCCACTGGAAAACCTACCGGCAAGGTGGTGTATTTCGGGCGGTTGGAGCGCGTTGGCCCTCCTGCCTGAGACCGTCCAGCCTCCCGATCCTTTCACAGCCGGAAACAACGACAACATGGTCCATGCCCCGCCTCGTCCCGCGCCCGGCCTGCCGCCGGTGCGGGTGAACCTCTATTCCGACACCCAGTCCCTGCCGACGCCGGCCATGAAGGCGGCGATGATGGCCGCGGAGATGGGCGACGAGCAGGCGGGGCTCGATCCCACCGTGAACGCGCTGTGCGACCGCATGGCGAAGCTGCTCGGCAAGGAAGCCGCGGTGTTCCTGCCCAGCGGCACGATGTGCAACCAGATCGCGATCCTCACCCATTGCCGCCCGGGCGACGAGATCCTGGCGCACCACACCGCCCATATCCTCACCAGCGAGGGCGGCGGCGGCGCGGCGCTCACGGGTGCGCAGATCACCGGCCTGCCGGGCGAGGGCGGGCAGTTCGAGGTCGCGGCGCTCGATGCCGCGCTGCGCGCCAGGAGCCGCTACGCCATGCCGCAGGTGCTGGTGGAGGTGGAGCAGACCGCCAATATCGGTGGCGGCACGGTCTGGCCGCTGGCCAAGCTGCGCGCGGTCGCGGAATGGGCGCACGCGCACGGCATGGCGACGCACATGGACGGCGCGCGGCTGATGAACGCCGCCGTCGCCGCCGGCATTCCCGCCGCCGAGATGGCCGTGGGTTACGACAGCGTGTGGCTCGACTTCACCAAGGGACTGGGCGCGCCGCTCGGCGCCGTGCTGTGCGGCTCGGCCGAGTTCATCGACGCCGCCTGGCGGTGGAAGCAGCGGCTCGGCGGCTCAATGCGCCAGGCCGGCATCTGCGCGGCCGCGTGCCTCTATTCGCTCGACCACCACATCGACCGCCTGGCCGAGGACCATGCCAACGCCAAGCGTTTCGCCGCGGGGCTGGCGCAGGTCCCGGGCTTCCAGGTGCAGACGCCGGAGACCAACCTGGTGTTCTTCGAGCCCTCGGGCGCCGGTATCACGGCGGAGGCGCTCTCCGCCAAGGCCCGCGCGCGCGGCATCGCCTTCTCGGTGATGGGCCCGCGCGGCCGCGCCTGCATGCACCTGGACGTGGACAGGGCAGGGGTGGACGAGGCGGTCGGCGTCATCCGCGAGATCGTCGGCAACTGAGGCTTCGGGCCCGCGACACCGGGAAACGGCGGGCGCATCGCGCGCCCGTCGTTCTCCGGCCGACCCGCTCTCCTCAGGTCAGCTCTTCTGCTGCGGCAGCTTCGCCATCTTCGCGCGCGCGTTGCGCACGACGGTGGCCAGGTTCTTCTCGCTGAGCGCGCCGGGGATGAGGAACGGGCCGATGATGAACCCGGGCGTGCCCTGCAGGCCGAGGGCGAGCGCCTGCGTCGCGGCGGTGCCGAGCGCGGTGTCCATCTCGCCCGCATGCGCCTTGAGGTCGCCTTCGAGCCGTTTCATGTCCACGCCCGCCTGCGCCGCCGTGTCCACGACGGAGGCGGTATCGACGATCTTCGCCTCGAACAGCGCGCCGTTCACCGCCTCGAACTTGCCCTGGTAGTTCGATGCCAGCGCCACCCGCGCCGCGGTGACGGAGGGGCCGCCGAACACCGGCCATTCCTTGGCGACGTAGCGGATGTCCGGGTTCGCCGCGAGCAGCCGCTGCAGCATCTTGTGCATGCCGCGGCAATAGGGGCAGCGATAGTCGAAGAACTCCGCGATCGGCAGCGTTCCCTTCGGGTTGCCGAGCACCGGCGCGCCGGGGTCGTAGAAAAGCGCCTCGCGGGTGAGGACGCTCGCCGCGGCCGCCTCGCTCCGCCCCTCGTCGAGCAGGAACGCGGCGACGCCGCCGAGCAGCACCGCGCCGCCGGACGCGAGCAGGGAACGGCGCCTCACGCCACGCCTCCCGCCCCGGCCAGGATCCGCGCGCACCGCCTCGATTCCATCATCGTCCCACGTCCGCCCATCCGGTTCAGTCCGCTCTCTAGCAGCAATTCCCCGCCGTCGCACCCGGACGGGTGGCCAGGCCGCAAGCCCCTCAGGCAAGCCCGATCTGGGCGAGTTCCGCGGAGATGATCACCTGCGCGTAGGCATAGGGGTATTCGTCGGTCATGGTGAGGTCGAGCCGCGGCGCGTAGCCGTTCGGCACCAGCAGTGCGAGCCGCGCCGCGGCGCCGCCGGTGAGCAGGAAGCCGGGCTGCCCGCCCGGCCGGTTCACGACGCCGAGATCGGACATGAACACGCCGCGGCGAAACCCGGTGCCGAGCGCCTTGGCGCACGCCTCCTTGGCGGCGAAGCGCTTGGCGTAGGTGCCGGCGCGGTTCTGGCCGTTGCGCCGCTCCGCCTTGCGGCGTTCCGTCTCGGTGAACACGCGCAGCAGGAACCGCTCGCCGTAGCGCTCCATCGTCGCCTCGATGCGGCGGATGTCGCAGATGTCGGAGCCGACGCCGATGATCATGCGCGCCCGCTCACGCGGCCCCCGCGGGTGCGGGTGCGGGGTTGGGGGGCGGGAGCGGCACGTGAAACGTCGCCATCAGCCGGTTCCAGGTGTTGATCACGCCGATCATGAGCGTGAGCTCCACCATCTGCGCCGGCGGGAAATGCCGCGCCGCCTCGGCATAGACCGCGTCGGGCACGCCTGCCTCGCCGATGCGCGTCACCGCCTCGCCGAACGCCAGCGCCGCGCGTTCCGCCGAACTGTACACGTCGCCCGCCTCGTGCCAGACCGGCAGCAGGTCGATGCGTGCCTGCGCCTCGCCGTACCTGCGCGAGAGATCGACGTGCAGCGCCAGGCAATAGGCGCAGCCGTTGATCTGGGAGGCGCGGATCTTCACCAGCTCCTGCAGCTTCTTGTCGATTCCGTTCTCGTTCACGTGGCGTTGCAGCGCCAGCAACGCGCTGATCGCCGCCGGCGCCGCCTGCTTCGGGTCCAGTCGTTTCGGCATCGTTTTCTCCCCTGCCTCGACGGCGTGCGCTGCCGCTCAGCCGCGGGCGCGGTCCACTTCATGCACATGCGAGGCCGCGCGCAGGCTCGCCATCACGGCGGCGAGCTGCTGCAGGTCGCGCACCTCCACATCGACCAGCATCTCGAAGAAATCCGCCTGGCGGTTGACCACGCGCAGGCTCGCCACC
>JAJYFW010000295.1 GCA_021785335.1 Pseudomonadota bacterium | reverse complement strand
CGAGCCGCAGTTCGACGGCTCGCTCACGCGCGGGGGGCCGTACCAGACGCCGATCCTGCGCCGCCCGCCGAACCTGCGGCAGGGCGAGGTGCTGCCCACCCGCGCCGCCATCGAGCACGGCGCGCTGGCCGGCGAACACCTCGACCTGCTGTGGCTGAAGAGCCCGATCGACGCGTTCTTCCTCTCGGTGGAGGGCGCCGGGCGCATCAAGCTGCCGGACGGCAAGGTGATCCGCGTCACCTATGACGGGCAGAACGGCCGCACCTACGTGCCGATCGGCAAGGTGCTGGTCGACCGCGGCGCGATGACCATGAAGCAGGTCACGATGCAGTCCATCCGAAGCTGGCTGGAGAGCCACCCCGGCCAGGCACAGGAGGTGATGGACCAGAACCCGTCCTACGTGTTCTTCCGCATCGAGAAGGGCTCGACCGACATCGGCCCGCCCGGCGCGCTGGGCACGCCGCTCACGCCGGACCGCTCGCTCGCCGTGGACAAGGCCTTCCTGCCGCTTTCGGCGCCGGTGTTCGTGGTGACGACGGACCCGGTGACGCGCCAGCCCATCGAGCGGCTGATGGTGGCGCAGGACCTCGGCGGCGCGATCAAGGGCGCGGTGCGCGGCGACATCTTCTTCGGCTGGGGCAAGGCCGCGGAGGAGCGCGCCGGCAAGATGCGCGAGCAGGGCCAAGCCTACGTGCTGCTGCCCAAGACCTCCGCGGTGGCGCAGGGGCGCTGAGGCGCGCCGCCGGAGGGCGCCGGCGGGTGATTGTGTCTATTGTGTCCATTGTGTCTACGATGCTCCGCGTCTCATGAGTGCCGGGGGAACCGGCTTCTCATCCCCGGGTTCCCATTCATCCCTGGGTTTCCATCCGGGCTTTCCAGCAGGGGTTTACGTCGGAGGGGTTCAATCCGGGGGGCAGATCCCCGGGTGGACGCCGGCGGCATGCTGCCCGCGGCTCCCGCCTTCGCACGCCTCCGCGCATGGATCGGCACCCCCGGACACAATCGACACAATGGACACAATCGACAAAACGGCCGGCTGACGCCGCCGGCACCGCCACCCAGGGCCGCGCCGATTTCATTCCGGCGGCAGGGGCCCGGTGCTATGCTGCCGCCGCTTCGGACGGAGGCGGCGATATGGTCACGCTCTCGGTCAACGGCACGCTCCATCAGCTCGATATCGAACCCGAGACCCCGCTCCTGTGGGTGCTGCGCGACGAGCTCGGGCTCACGGGCACCAAGTATGCCTGCGGCATCGGGCTCTGCGGCGCCTGCGCCGTGCTGATGAACGGCGTGCCCGTCCGCTCCTGCCAGATGCCCGTGGGCAGCCTCGCCGGCGTCGCGATCACCACGATAGAGGGACTCCTGGGCGAGGGCCTCTCGGCCGCCGCCGCGCGCCCGGGTCCCGCGCAGGCCGTCCAGCGCGCCTGGGTGGAGCACGACGTGGCGCAATGCGGCTACTGCCAGTCCGGCCAGATCGTGGCGGCCACGGCGCTGCTCGCGGCGAACAAGGCGCCCGGCGACGCCGAGATCGACGCGGCGATGACCAATATCTGCCGCTGCGGCACCTATCCGCGCATCCGTGCCGCGATCCACCGCGCCGCCGAACTGTTGCGGGGGTGAGGACATGAACGCGATGCTTTCCCGCCGCGCCTTCGTCGCCAGCCTGACCGCCAGCGGCGCGCTGCTGCTCGTCCCGCGCGCCGGGGCGGCCGATGCGCCGTGGTCCGTCACCGACCCGCCGGGCAGCGCGGAACTCGGTCCGTGGCTGCTGATCGCGCCGGATGGCGCCACCACCATCCGCGTCGCGCATTCCGAGATGGGGCAGGGCATCTTCACGACGCTGCCGATGCTCGTCGCCGAGGAGCTCGACTGCGACTGGCGCCAGGTGCGTGCGGAATACGCCGACGAGGCGCGCAACCGCCGCGACAACGCCTATGGCAGCATGGCGACAGGCGGCAGCCGCTCGATCCGCTCCTCGTGGGAGACGCTGCGCCTGGTCGGCGCCACCGCGCGGGCGCGGCTGGTCGCCGCCGCGGCGCAGCGCTGGGGCGTGGCGCCGGACACGTGCACCACGGCGGACGGCGTGGTGCGGCACGCCGCGAGCGGGCGCAGCACCGCCTATGGCGAGCTGGTGCGCGAGGCAGCCTCGGTCATGCTCGCGGGCGAGCCGGCGCTGAAGCCGCGCTCCGCCTTCCGCCTCATCGGCACGTCGGTGCCGCGACTCGATTCGAAGGCGAAATGCGATGGCAGCGCGGTGTTCGGCATCGACGTGCGCCTGCCGGGAATGCTGTACGCCGCCGTCTCGCTGTGCCCGGTGCCGGGCGGGCGGCTCGTCTCGCACGATGCCGCCGCGGTGATGTCGCGCCGGGGCGTGAAGGCGGTGGTGGCGGTGCCGGGCGGGGTCGCCGTGGTCGCGGACCGGTTCTGGCGCGCGCAGCAGGCCGCCGCCGCCCTGCCGGTCACGTGGGACACCGGGGCGGCCGGGCATACCGACAGCGCGCAGTTCGCGGCGATGTACCGCAAGGCGCTGGACGGCGAGGCCGCGGTCGCGCGGCGCGTCGGCGACGCGCAGGCGGCGATGCAGGGCACCGTCGTCGAGGCGGTCTACGAGGTGCCGTATCTCGCGCACGCGCCGATGGAGCCGCTGAACGCCACGGCGCATGTGCACGACGGCATGGTCGAGGTCTGGCTCGGCACGCAGAACCCCGCCATCGCGACCACGCTCGCCGCGCGCGCTGCCGGCGTCGGCGAGGACAAGGTCGTCGTCCACAACTGCTTCCTCGGCGGCGGCTTCGGCCGGCGCACGATGAACGACGAGGTGGTGCAGGCGGTGACCGTTGCGAAGGCGGTCCAGGCACCGGTGCAACTAATGTGGACGCGCGAGACCGACATCCGCCACGACCGCTTCCGCCCGCAGGCGGCGATCCGCATGCAGGGCGCCGTCGCGGGCGGCGAGGCGAAGGCGCTCTCCGCCGCGACCGCCGTCGGTTCCATCACGCGCTCGCTCTGGGGTGGCGATCCCGGGGCGGTGGAGGGTTCCGCCGTGGAGGGGCTGGCGAACACGCCCTATGCCTTCGCGAACCTGCTGGTGCGCTGCCGGCTGCTCGATACGCATATCCCGGTGATGTTCTGGCGCAGCGTCGGCAACAGCCAGAACGCCTTCGCGATGGAGAGCTTCATCGACGAAATGGCGCACGCGGCGGGCGCCGATCCCTATCGCTTCCGCCGCAAGCTGCTGGCGCACCGGCCGGACATGGTGCGCGTGCTCGATACGGTGGCGGAAAAATCCGGCTGGGGAGCGAAGCTGCCTCCGCGGCACGGCCGTGGCATCGCGATCCACGAGAGCTTCGGCTCGATCGCGGCGGAGGTGGCGGAGGTCGCGGTGGACCAGGCGGGCGCTCTGCGCGTCATCCGCGTCGTCGCCGCGGTGGATTGCGGCACCGTCGTCGACCCGCACATCGCCGCGATGCAGGTGGAGAGCGCCGTGATCTACGGGCTCAGTGCCGCGCTGTACGAGGCCGCCACGGTCCGCGACGGCGCCGTGACGCAGGGCAATTTCGACACCTACCGCGTGATGCGCATGGCGGACGCGCCGGCGATCGAGACGCATCTCGTGCCCAGCGGGCGGCCCATCGGCGGGCTCGGCGAGCCCGGCACGCCGCCCGCCGCACCCGCGCTGTGCAACGCGATCTTCGCCGCGACGGGGGTGCGCGTGCGCAGCCTGCCCGTCGCCGGGCAGAGGCTCGGCGGCACGATCTGAAGCGGCGTCAGGGCGCCTCGTCGCGCGGGCGCAGCGCGGAATCCAGAAGTGTGTCGCGCTCGGCGCGGACGGCGCGGTCGCTTTCCTGGCGGCGCAGGCGCTCGGCCAGCAGGTCCGCGGCCTCCATCGCCACGCGCGCGGCGGCGAGGCGGTGGCGGGCGAGGTCGGTCGCCGCCGT
>JAJYFW010000294.1 GCA_021785335.1 Pseudomonadota bacterium | reverse complement strand
TCGGCACGCCGGATCATTACGTTTCCACCGCCGGCAACGATCTTGCGTCCATCGGCGAGGCGTTCCGCCGCGACCTGGTCGCGGGGATGGCGGAGAACGCGAGGAAGCACGGCTTCACCCATTTCGGGCTCGGCGATCCGCGCCAGGGCATCATCCATGTGATCGGGCCGGAGCAGGGGATCACGCTGCCCGGCATCACCATGGTCTGCGGCGACAGCCATACATCGAGCCACGGCGCGCTCGGGGCGCTGGCGTTCGGCATCGGCGCCTCGGAGGTCGCGCATGTGCTGGCGACGCAGACGCTGTGGCAGTCGCGCAAGCCGCAGAGCATGCGCATCAATGTGGAGGGAAAGCTCGGCGCCGGCGTGACGCCGAAGGACGCGATCCTGGCGATCATCGCGCGGATCGGCACCGCCGGGGGCACGGGCAAGGTGATCGAGTATGCCGGGCCGGTGTTCCGCGACATGTCCGTCGAGGGGCGGCTCTCCGTCTGCAACATGTCGATCGAGGCGGGTGCGCGGGCCGGCATGGTGGCGCCGGACGAGACCACCTTCGCCTACCTCAAGGGCCGCCCCTACGCGCCGCAGGGCGCGATGTGGGAGCGGGCCGTGGCGTTCTGGCGCACGCTGCCAAGCGACCCTGGCGCCGCGTTCGACGCCGAGGTGACGCTGGACGGCAGCGCGATCGAGCCGATGGCGACCTGGGGCACGAGCCCGGAGCACGCGAGCGCGGTGACCGGCGTGGTGCCCGACCCCGCGGCGGCGCCCACCGCGGAGCGGCGCGAGGCGATTGCCAGTGCGCTGCACTACATGGGCCTGAGCCCCGGCATGCGGATGGATGAGATCCCGATCAACCGCGTCTTCATAGGTTCCTGCACCAACTCCCGCATCGAGGACCTGCGCGCCGCCGCCGCGGTGCTGAAGGGGCGCAAGGCGAAGGTGCAGGCCTGGGCAGTGCCGGGGTCGGGCCTGGTCAAGCGCCAGGCCGAGCAGGAAGGCCTCGACAAGGTCTTCAGGGATGCGGGCTTCGAGTGGCGCGAGCCGGGCTGCTCCATGTGCGCCGGCGTGAACGGCGACCTGGTGGAGCCTGGCGTGCATTGCGCCTCCACCTCCAACCGCAACTTCGTCGGACGCCAGGGGCCGGGCGCGCGGACGCATCTGATGAGCCCGACCATGGCGGCCGCCGCGGCGGTGGCCGGCCATATCACCGATGTGCGTCGCCTGGTGGCGGGAGAGGCGTGATGGAACCTTTTTCGACCGTGGACGCGAAGGCCATGCCGCTCGACATGACCAACGTGGACACCGACCAGCTCGTGCCGGCGCGGTATCTCTGGCGCCCCCGCCAGGACGGCTACGCGGAGATCCTGTTCCACGACCTGCGGACCGAGCCGGGGTTTCCGCTCGACGCGCCGGAACATAAGGGAGCTGCGATCATGGTGGCCGACCGTAATTTCGGTTGCGGCTCCTCGCGTGAGCACGCCGCCTGGGCGTTGGTCGATTCTGGGTTTCGCGTCGTGATCGCGCCGTCCTTCGGCGACATCTTCTATTCCAACAGCTTCAAGAACGGATTGCTGCCGATCGTCCTGCCGGAGGCGCGGTGCGCGGAGCTGCGGGCGGCGCTGGCGCGCAACCCCCAAGCGCACCTGGTGGTGGACCTGCCGGCGCAGACCGTGACCGGGCCGGTCGGGGTTAATGACGGGTTCTCCGTGGACAGCTTTGCCGTGGACCCGCTGCGCAAGGAGTTACTGATCGCCGGACAGGACGAGACCGGGCTGACGCTCAGCCTCGCGGACACGATCAAGGGCTTCGTCGCCGGCTACGCCGAGGCGATGCCCTGGGTCTGACCGCGGCTTCCCGCCGGGTTCGCTGACACGACGCCGGTGGCGTGACGGCGCGCGGGGCGGCGGCTATGAAGGGCGCATGATCGCGTGGATGCGCGCCGGGCGCGGACGGCGGAGGCTGATAGGCCTCGCTTTGCTCGCGCTGTGGCTGAAGGTGATGCTGCCGCCGGGTTTCATGCCGGCGACGGGCGGCGGTGCCTTGCTTGCGATCTGCACCGGGCAAGGGCCGCTGGCGGCGAGCAAGAGCAGCAAGGCCCTGCCGGCGGGCAAGGCAGGCAAGCCCTGCGGCTTTGCCGGGCATGCGCTGGGCCCGCCCGGGCCACCCACTGCGCCCGTGCTGGCGGCCCCTCGCGCCGTGTTCCTCGCCAAGATGGTCGGGCGGACATGGCGGGGACCCGCACCCGGACGTCGCCTCGCGGCACCGCCCCCGCCGGCGCAGGCGCCTCCCGCTCGTCCCGTCTGAGAATCCGGTATCGGCCCCGCGCGGCCGGGTGTTGGCGCGCCCTTTGGGGCATAGTTTTGGATAGGGAACGAATCATGACGAGGATGACGCGCGCGCTGGCGGTGGCCGGCTCGGTGTTGGTGGCGGGTTCCGCCCATGCGCAGCCGGTGAAGCTCGGGACGCTCACGATCACGTCGCCCTGGGTGCGGCCGACGCCGCCGGGTGCGCCGTCGGCGGCCGGCTATCTGAGTATCGCGAACCACGGGTCGGCGACAGACCGGCTGGTGGGGGCAACGACGCCGGACGCGGCGAGCGTGCAGGTGCACGAGATGTCGATGACGAGCAACGGGGTGATGAAGATGCGCCCGGTGCCGGGCGGGCTCGCGATCGCACCGGGCAAGACCGTCGCGCTGGCGCCGGGCGGCTACCACCTGATGATCATCGGGCCGAAGCAGGAGTTCAAGGCGGGCGAGAGCGTGCCGGTGACGCTGATCTTCAAGCACGCGGGCAAGGTGGCCGTGTCGTTTCCGGTGGCGAATGGACCGGTGAAGCCGGCGGGCGGAATGGGCGCGATGCCGGGGATGAAGATGGGGACGATGCCAGGCAAGGCCCCGGCGAAGCCATGAACCGGCGGATCTTCATGGGCGCCGGGGTGGTGGCCGCCGCCGCGGCGCTCGGGATCGGCGAATACCTGATGATCTCTCGCAACGAGCCGCCGACGCCGCTCGCGGGGGGCGTTGGCGGCGCGTTCAGGCTCATCGACGACAACGGCAAGCCGTTCACCAATCGCGACCTGCTGGGCAAGCCGGCGATGATCTATTTCGGCTACACGTTCTGCCCCGAGGTGTGCCCGACGACGCTCACGCATATGAGCGCCTGGCTGCACGCGCTGGGGCCGGAGGCGGCGAAGCTGCGGGCGGTGTTCGTGACCATCGATCCCGCGCGCGACACCGCAGCGAAGATGAAGGAGTACCTTTCCGGGTTCGATCCGAACATCATCGGGCTCACCGGGACGCCGGCCGAAGTCGCGACGATCGCCCGGGATTACAAGGTCTATTACAAGAAAGTGGCGATCCCGGGCGGCAGCTACACGATGGACCATTCCTCGTTCATCTACCTGATGACCGCGAAGGGAGACCTCGCGGGGCTGATCGACTACGGTGAGCCGGACACCAAGGCGATGGCCGCGATACGGCGGTTGCTGCGCGGCTAGGCCGGGTCAGCCGGGCAACGGGCAGGCGCGGAGCGGATGGTCCGCCCCGCGCCGCGACGACGGCGCGCGATCAGGGCCGCGCGACGGTCCAGGCACCGTTGAGGAAGCCATTGCCAGTGGTCTGGCCAGGCTTGCTGTCGCCCACCCAGGTGTAGAGCGGGTGGCCCTTGTAGGCCCACTGCTTGGAGCCGTCGGCGCGGGTGATCACGCTCCAGTTGCCGGAGGCGGTGCCGCCGTTGTCGAGCAGCGGCGGCCATTTTTGCGCGCATGGCCCGTTGCAGGCGGACTTGCCGTTGGCGTCCTTGGCGAACTCGTAGAGCGTCATGCCCTTGGCGTTGACGAGCACCTTGCCGATGGCGGTGTTCCCGACATTCGCGGGGGCCGCGGCGAAGGCGAGCGGGGCGAGGCCGGCGAGAAAAGCGGCGGCGAGCGGAAGGCGGTAA
>JAJYFW010000293.1 GCA_021785335.1 Pseudomonadota bacterium | reverse complement strand
CGGCGCAGGCAGTCAACGTGAAGGTGGGGCAGGACAACGGGCAGGTGGCAGAGATCCTCTCGGGGCTCGCAAAGGGCGACCGCGTGGTGGTGAACGGGCAGTCGCGGCTTGCGCCGGGGACCAGGGTCAAGGTGATCATGGCGAAGGCGGGAAGCTGAGCCGCCGATGAGCATCTCCTCGCCGTTCATTCGCCGTCCAGTCGGCACCTCGCTGATCATGGCGGCGATCGTGCTGGTGGGCATCGCCGCCTATCCGCTGCTGCCCGTGGCACCGCTGCCGCGCGTCGATTTCCCCACCATCAACATCAACGCGAATTTTCCTGGCGCCAGTCCGCAGACCATGGCCGCGACCGTCGCGCAGCCGCTGGAGACGCAGCTGGCGCAGATTCCAGGGGTATCGCAGCTCACCTCGGTCTCCGTGCTCGGGCAGAGCCAGATCACCGTGCAGTTCGACCTCAGCCGCAACATCGACGGGGCGGCGGTGGACGTGCAGTCGGCGATCAACGCCGCGGCGGGGCAGTTGCCCAAGGCGATGCCCAGTCCGCCGCGCTATTACAAGGTGAACCCGTCCGACAGCCCGATCATGATCCTGGCGGTGCAGTCGAGCATGCTGCCGCTGATCCAGGTCGATGACTACGCCGAGAACATCCTGGCGCAGCAGATCTCGCAGATCCCGGGCGTGGCGCAGATCTTCATCGGCGGGCAGCAGAAACGGGCGGTGCGCATCCAGGTCGATCCCGCGAAGCTCGCGGCGATGGGACTCACGCTCGAGGATGTGCGCAACAGCCTGGTGAGCGCGACGACGGACAGCCCCAAGGGCACGCTCGACGGCGCGGTGCGGACCTTCACGATCTACGCCAATGACCAGCTCACCACGGCATCGCAGTACCGGAACCTGGTGATCGCCTACCACAACGGCGCGCCGGTGCGGGTGAAGGATATCGGGCGGGCGGTCAACGCCGCGGAGAACGTGCATCTCGCCGCCTATCAGAACGGGCACCGCGGCGTGCTGCTCGTCATCTTCAAGCAGCCGGGCGCGAACATCCTCGACACGGTGGACGCGATCAAGGCGCGGCTGCCGCGCCTCGTCGCCGCGATTCCGCCGAGCGTGCATGTCCTGACGCTGCTCGACCGCACGCAGACCATCCGCGCCTCGGTCAGCGACGTGCAGTTCACGCTGTTGATCTCCGTCTCCCTCGTGGTGATGGTGATCTTCCTGTTCCTGCGCAACGTCTGGGCCACGGTGATCCCCGCGGTGACGCTGCCGGTGGCGCTCATCGGCACGTTCGCGATGATGTACCTGTTCGATTTCAGCCTGGACAACATCTCGCTGATGGCGCTGACCATCGCGGTGGGATTCGTCATCGACGACGCCATCGTGATGCTGGAGAATGTTTATCGGCACGTCGAGGAGGGGATGAGTTCGTTCGAGGCCGCGATCAAGGGCGCGGGCGAGATCGGGTTCACCATCGTCTCCATCTCCGCCTCGCTGATCGCGGTGTTCATTCCGCTGCTGCTGATGGGCGGCATCGTGGGGCGGCTTTTCCGCGAGTTCGCAATCACGGTTTCCATCGCCGTCGTGGTCTCGGCGATCGTGTCGCTGACGCTGACGCCGATGATGTGCTCGCGCTTCCTCGCGCATGACAGCGGGAAACACGGCGTGCTCTACCGCGCGATCGAGCGTTTCTTCGACGCGATGCTGGGCTTCTACCGGCGGACGCTCTCGGTCGCGCTGCGCTTCCGGTTTGTCACGCTGATGGTGTTCTTTGCCACCGTCGCGCTGACCGCGTATCTCTACGTCATCATCCCCAAGGGGTTCTTCCCGCAGCAGGACAATGGGCTGATCCTCGGCGTCTCGCAGGGGGCGCAGGACGTCTCGTTCAAGCAGATGCAAAAGCTGACGCTCGAGCTCGGCAAGGTCATCATGAGCGACCCGGCCGTCGCCGACTACTCGACGACGATCGGCTCCGGGATCGGGGGGCAGACGGAGAACAACGGGCGCTTCTTCATCGGGCTCAAGCCGTTCGGTGATCGCAACGTCACCGCGCAGCAGGTGATCGCGCGGCTCAGGCCCAAGCTTGCCAAGGTGGTCGGCGCGCAGCTGTTCCTCAACGCGGCGCAGGACATCCGCGTCGGTGGGCGGCTGTCCAAGACCGAGTACCAGTACACGCTGCAGGACGCGAATGCCGAGGAGCTCTATGCCTGGGCGCCGAAGGTGCTGGCGCGGCTGCGCCAACTGCCGGAACTGCGCGACGTCGCGACCGACCAGCAGACCGGCGGCACCGCGCTCGACGTCACCATCAACCGCGACGCGGCGGCGCGCTACGGGATTACCCCAGTCGAGATCGACAACACGCTGTATGACGCGTTCGGGCAGAGCCAGATCACGCAGTACTTCACGCAGGTGAACTCCTACCACCTGATCCTGGAGGTGCTGCCGAGGCTGCAGGACAGGGTCTCGACGCTCTCGCATCTCTATGTGCACGGCAGCGGCGGCCAGATGGTGCCGCTTTCCGCGGTGGTGACGGTGAATTCGAACAAGACCGCGCCGCTGTCGATCAGCCACCAGAGCCAGTTCCCGGCGGTGACGATCTCCTTCAACCTGGCGAGCAACGCGGCACTCGGGCAGGCGGTGGCGGCAGTGCAGAAGGCGATGCTGGAGATGCAGACGCCGATCACGCTGCAGGGGAGCTTCCAGGGCACGGCGCAGGCATTCCAGGCCTCCCTCTCCACCGAGCCCTACCTGATCGCGGCGGCGCTGTTCGCCGTCTACATCATCCTCGGCGTGCTTTACGAAAGCTACATCCTGCCGCTGACGATTCTCTCGACGTTGCCCTCGGCCGGCGTGGGTGCGCTGCTGATGCTGATCCTGGTGCACACGGACCTCACCGTGATCGCGCTGATCGGCATCATCCTGCTCATCGGCATCGTCAAGAAGAACGGCATCATGATGGTGGACTTCGCTATCACCGCTGAGCGGCGCGACGCGCTGGCGCCGCAGGAGGCGATCTTCCAGGCCTGCATGCTGCGTTTCCGGCCGATCATGATGACGACGATGGCGGCGATCTTCTCCGGCCTGCCGCTGATGCTGAACCATGGCGCTGGGTCGGAACTGCGCCGGCCGCTCGGCTACGCGATGGTGGGCGGGCTGATCCTCAGCCAGGCGCTGACGCTGTACACGACGCCGGTAATCTACCTCTACCTGGAACGGTTCCAGCGCTGGCTGTCGCCGCACCGCTCGCCGCGGCTGCCGACGCTCGCGGGGAAGATGACCGACGAGATCGAGGGAGCGGACTGAGCTAGGCGGGCTCGTCGGCCACTTTGTTGGCGAGCGTGCCGATCCCGGGGACCTCGACCTCGACAACGTCGCCGGGAACGAGCCAGGTGGGCGGGTTGCGGTGGACGCCGGCGCCCGTCGGTGTGCCGGTGGCGATGACGTCGCCGGGAACCAGGGTCGCGAAGGTGCTGAGATAGGCGACCAGGAAATCGAACGGGAAGATCAGGCGCGACGTGCTGTCGTGCTGGCGGATCTCGCCGTTGACGCGGGTGGTGAGGTCCAACGGGCGGCTGGGATCGGTTTCGTCGGCAGTGACCATCCAGGGGCCGAGGCTGCCGGAACGGTCGAAATTCTTGCCCTGGGTGACGTTGAACTTGCCGTGGCGCAGCCAGTCGCGCACGGAGCCCTCGTTGCAGAGGGTGAGGCCGGCGATGTGCTCGAAGGCGCGCTCGCGCGGGATGTGGCGGCCCTCCCTGCCGATCACGATGGCTATTTCGCCCTCGTAATCGAACTGCGTGGAAACGCGAGGGCGCTCGATCGGCGTGTTATGGCCGACCACACTGCGGGGATTGCGGCAGAACAGCGAGGGGTATTTCGGGGCCGCTGACTGGTCGCGGTATTCCTCGTTGCGCTCGGCGTAGTTGACGCCGATGCACCAGAGTTTCTCGCCGAGAACC
>JAJYFW010000292.1 GCA_021785335.1 Pseudomonadota bacterium | reverse complement strand
AGAATTTCAGGATCACGGTGCCCTGGCGGCCCAGGTAGCGCTCGAACCCGGCGATCGCGCGCAGCCGCTGGTCCCAGATCTTCTTGCCGCGCAACTCGGGCGGCACGCGCTGGCGATCGAGCAGCTCGGGGTGGACGCGCACCACCAGCACTTCCTCGTAATGGCTGCGGTTGAAGATGCCGATGCGCCCACGCTCGGGCAGGGCGCGCGCGCTGCGCCAGAGGAAGTCGTGCGCGAGCTCTTCCGGCCCCGGCACCTTGAAGCTGGTCACCTGCACGCCGGCGGGATTCACCCCGGACATCACGTGCTTGATGGTGCCGTCCTTGCCGGCGGCGTCGATCGCCTGGAACACGCACAAAAGGGCCCAGCGGTCCTGGGCATAGAGCTTCTCCTGCAGCGCGGCGAGACGCTCGACGCTGGCGCCAAGCAGGTGGTGCGCCTGCTCGGGCGTGATCAGGTGACCGGCGGTATCGGCCGGATCGTGGTCCTTCAGACGGAAGCCCTTGCCGCGGGTGACGCGGCAACGATCGAGCACCCGGCGCAACTGCCTGCGCGGCAGCTCCAGGGTTTCCGCGACGTCTTCCAGCGGGTCCATGCGCGGCAGCCTACGCGCTCATGGCGGCAGGCGGAAGCGGACCGAGACCGGGCAATGGTCCGACAGCCGCTCCTTCCATTGCCGCCCGCGCTCGCGGAATACCAGCACGTGCAGGGTCCCGGGTTCCATCCACGTCCGCGCCGGACCGCCGGCGAGAATGTGGTCGATGAATCGCTCCCCGCCCCAGCAGGGGCTGGCATAGCCGGCGGTGGCGCGCACCAGCGGGCCGGCGGCTTGGAGCCGGGTCCACAGCCCGTCCGGCCGGCCGTGGCGGACGTCCATCCAGCGGTTGAAATCGCCGAGCACGACGAACGGCATGCCCTCGCGCGTGCGGGCGCGGATCCAGGCGGCGAGGGCGGGAACCTGGCGGGCCAGTTCCTCGCACGCCGGGCGCGGGCCGCGCAGGGAGGAAAAATGGCAATCGGTCTTGAGATGCACGGCGAGCACGCGAAGCTTGCCGCCCGGCAGATCGAGCGTGATGTCGGCGCCGCTGCGCAGCCAGGAATGCGGCGGGACCAGCGCCGTCAGGTCCGGGTTGACGGTGAACGCGATCCCCCGCCGGACGACGATCCCGACCCGCTGCACCACCCGGTCGTGGGTCATGTGGATCGCGTAGGTTGCCGGCGGGAAGACCTGGGCCGCCATATGCGCGCCGTCCACTTCCTGGATGGCGATGACGTCGGCGTTCAGGCGGGCCGCGTAGGCACGCAACCGGGCGATGTCCGCCGGGCGCTTGGGCCGTACGTCCGCCGGCAGATCGCGGCTCCCGGCCGGACGATCGGTGAGCCATTCGAGGTTCCAGGTGGCGAACTTGAGGCTGCCGGCCGCCGGTTGGGCCGCCGGTTGGGCCGCCGCGGGTCGGGCCGGCGCCGATCGCGCCGCCGGGGCGAGGACGGGCAGCAGCAGCGCGAGGAGAAGCAGAAGCCGTTTCATGGTGCCCGTTCTGGCTGACGACCCATGAAGAATGGCTCAACGCCACCTGGCAAGCGCCCGGCGCCCGCGCCGGCGGCGCCGCGTTGACTTCGGCCCGGCCGCGCGCGACGGTCCCGCCATGACAGCGGACTACAGCAGCACCACGCGCGGCGTGCGCGTGAGCGTGCGTTCCTTCTACCTCGAGGACCAGTCGCAGCCCGAGGAGGGCCGCTATGTCTGGGCCTATCGGGTGAAGATCGCCAACGAAGGCCGCCTGCCGGTGCAATTGTTGCGCCGGACCTGGCATATCACCGACGCGCGCGGCCGCACCCAGCATGTGCACGGCGCCGGCGTGGTGGGGGAGCAGCCCGTGCTCGAACCCGGCGAAAGCTTCGAATACACCTCCGGGACGCCGCTCGACACGCCGTCCGGCTTCATGGTCGGCATGTATCATATGGTGCAGCCGGACAGCGGGGAGGCGTTCGATGTCGCGATTCCCGCGTTCAGCCTGGACAGCCCGCATCAGGGCGGGGGCGTGCATTGACCCCGCGCCGCCGGTCCGGCGTACGGGCTTGCCTTGCGGGATCGCGGCCGGGGGCCATATCGCGGCCAATCGGACTCCCCTTCAGAGCCAAGGAAGCCCCGCGGTGAACCTGATCACGCCCGCTCCTCCCCGCGCCGAAAGCGATACGCCCCGCCCCACCCGCGCGGAGGCGGAGGCGGCCATCCGCACCCTGCTGCGCTGGGCCGGCGACGATCCCGCCCGCGAGGGCCTGCGCGAGACGCCCGCCCGGGTGGCGCGGGCCTACGAGGAGTTCTTCTCGGGATACGTGACGGATCCCCGCGCGGTGCTGGAACGGACGTTCGAGGAAACCGACGGCTACGACGAGATCGTGCTGCTGCGCGACATCCGCCTGGAAAGCCATTGCGAGCACCACATGGCGCCGATCATCGGGCGCGTCCACGTGGCCTATCTGCCGCACCGCCGCGTGGTGGGCATCAGCAAGCTGGCCCGGGTGGTGGAGGCCTATGCGCGGCGCTTCCAGATCCAGGAGAAACTGACCGCGCAGATCGCCAACACCATCCAGGACGTGCTCGCCCCGCGCGGCGTCGCGGTGGTGATCGAGGCGGCGCACCAGTGCATGACCACCCGCGGCGTGCACAAGCCGGGCGTGACCATGGTGACCAGCCGCATGCTCGGCGCGTTCCGCGACGATCCCGCCACGCGGCGCGAATTGCTGGCGATGATCGGCAGCCACGGCGCCGCCACCTGGGAGGGCTGAGGCGCAAGAACGGAGCGGCGTCTTGCGCCCCCGCGGGGGATATGCAATCAGCCGGCCGGGGAGTTTCAATCCGCTGGCCGGAGACGTCCGTTTGTGTCTGAGATTCTGCTCGAAACCCATGGGCTGACAAAGGAATTCAACGGCTTCACCGCCGTTGACAGTGTGGATCTCGAGGTGCGCACCGGCACCATCCATGCGTTGATCGGCCCCAACGGCGCCGGCAAGACCACCTGCTTCAACATGTTGACCAAGTTCCTGCCGCCGACGCGCGGACGGATCCATTTCAAGGGCCGGGATATCACCGGCCTGGCTCCGGCCGACGTGGCGCGGCTGGGCCTGGTGCGCAGCTTCCAGATCTCGGCGGTGTTCCCGCGCCTGACCGCCCTTGAGAACGTGCGGCTCGCGCTGCAGCGCGCGCGCGGCAACTCGTTCGACTTCTGGCGGTCGGAAACCGCGCTCCACCGCTACGACGACCGCGCCCATCAACTGCTGTTCGACGTCGGGTTGACCGGGCTGGCCGATACCGCCGCCGGGCAGCTGGCCTATGGCCAGAAACGCGCGCTGGAAATCGCCACCACGCTCGCGCTCGATCCCGAGATGATGCTGCTCGACGAACCGACCGCCGGCATGACCCATGCCGATGTCGATCGCATCGTCGAGCTAATCCGCACCATCCGCACCGGCCGGACCATCCTGATGGTGGAACACAACCTCTCGGTGGTGGAAGGCCTGTGCGACACCATCACCGTGCTGACCCGCGGGAAGGTGCTGGCGGAAGGAAACTACGCCACCGTGTCGCGCAACCCCGACGTGATCGCCGCCTATCTCGGTTCGGACGCGCCGGAACTCGCCCATGCTTGAGGTCAAGGATCTGAACGCCTGGTACGGCGAGAGCCACGTGCTGCACGGCGCGTCGTTCGAGGTGCGGGAGGGCGAGGTGGTGACGCTGCTGGGGCGCAACGGCGCCGGCAAGACCACCACCATGAAATCCATCATGGGCCTGGTGCCCCGCCGGGCCGGCAGCATCCGCTACCGCGGCACGGAACTGATCGGCGCCCCGCCGGAACGCATCGCCCGCGCCGGAATCGCGTTCTGCCCCGAGGAGCGCGCCATCTTCGGTTCGCTCAGCGTGACCGAGAACCTGATGCTGCCGCCGGTGGTGGCGC
>JAJYFW010000291.1:3493-3968 GCA_021785335.1 Pseudomonadota bacterium | reverse complement strand
TCCTGGATCTGGCCTCGACCGCACCCGCGGATCTCGACCTCAAGGACGCGATCGGGACCCAGACCCGGGATCCGCTGGAGCGGCTGCGGCGGTTTCGCGCACAGCGCGCGGCGTCGCCCGGGGCGGGGGCGGGCGCATGAAGGCCGCCCCGTTGCTGCTGGCCGCGGCGCTGCTGGGCGCCGCCAGTCCCGCGCGCGCCTTCCTCGGCATCGGCGACGTGAGCTTCGACCCGCAGAGCTATGGCGAGCTGGTGTCCATCTACAACCAGCTGCAGCAGTCGGCCGCCACGCTCGACGGCCAGCTTCGCACCCTGCGCAAGCTTCAGGCCATGACGACGCGGGCGCAGCAGAGCTACCGGCAGGTGCGGGACCGGAAGCTGCACGCGCTTGCCGGCGGTCTCGGCGTGCCGCTGGCAGGTGCGAACGGCGGGCTGGGCGCGGTGCGCCTGCGCATCGAGGGACGGCGCGCGGCCGAT
>JAJYFW010000291.1:0-3483 GCA_021785335.1 Pseudomonadota bacterium | reverse complement strand
GATCCGGCCGACGCCGGGGTCTACGCGATCGAGCTGCGGCAGCTGGCGGGCCTGCAGCAGCTGCAGTCGCTGCAGCAGGCGGCAGCCGGCAATGTTGAACGCTCCGCCACCGATCTCGGGGTCCGCGCCAGCGCGCGCGTCACCGCCGAATCGACGGCGACGCTGGCCGCGCTCGCCGCGCTGGCACAGCAGCGCCGGTGCGCCGCGGCGCTGCAGCGGGCGCAGGCGCAGGTCGATGCGCGCGGTCTGGTGGCGACCTCCGGGGACGTGTACCAGGCGCTCGGAACGGCACCATGAGCGACGTCGTTCGCCTCATCGACAGCCTCGATCCGCAGCCGGTCTACGATGCCTCGGCGGCCGCCGCGCGCTACGTCGCCGCCACCTTCACCCCGGTGCTGCTGATCATCGCCATCTATCTGCGCACGCTGCAGACGGAGCTCGGCGCGCTCGCCGGGACCGGCCGCTGGGCGCAGGCGCTGCGCGACATCGCGCTGTGGGGAACGGTGCTGGCCGTGTACTTCGAGGCGGCGACCCTGCTGGCCGGATTCATGAACGCGGTCTACCACAGCCTCGACCGGATCGGGTCGCTCAAGCTCATCACCGCCCAGCTCGCCCGACTCATCGCTGCGGCCAACGCCAAGCGCAGCGGCACCGGAAGCCTGGCGGGGCTGGTCGACGACCTGGCGGCTAACCTGGTGAAGGCGGTGATGTTCCTGTTCTACTACCTGACGCTGCTCGTGGTGGCTTTTCTGGCGGCGTTTCTGAGGGTGGCGCAGGCGATCGCCTACGGCATCGCCTTTGTCTGGGGGCTCGTCGCCATTCCGCTGTCGATCGCCGCCGGCCCGCGACTGCTGCGCCCCTGGGGCCAGCTTCTGGGGACCATCCTGCTGTGGCCGGTGGTGCAGGCCCTGATGCTGGCGCTGTTCGCGCCGGTCTTCCAGCATGCGGCCGGCGCGCTCGTCGCCGACCCGGCGGTGACCGCGGCCGACACCGGCGGCATGGTCTACCTGCTCTACAGCATCCTCAACCTCATCGTTTCGGCGCTGCTGGTGTCGGCGCCGTTCCTGGCCCATGCGCTGATGGCGAGCGGCGCCGTCGGCGGGCTGGTGGGGCCGTTCACCACGGCCGCGGTGGCGGCCGGGGCGGGACTCGCCCGGCGCCTGGAGCTCACTTCGGGCGCGGCCGCTTTCACCCGCGGCTCCGGCTCATCGGCGCTCGCCGCGCCGCCGCCGCGTCAGCGCCCGCCGGACTCCGCCCCGCCGCCGGTCGCCCCCGCAGGGGTCGCCCCGGCTGCGGCGACGGCCTCCCCGCGCCGGCGCCGGTCCGGTCCGCAACGTCCGAGGAACGCGCATGACCGCCCCCCGACGCCTGGAACCTAACGAGCTGCTCGGCCAGCACGGACCGAACGGCTGGCTCTTGCTGAGGCTGCAGCGCTACGCGCTCGCCGGCTGGATCGCCTTCTTCGTGCTGCTGGCGCTGTTCGTGCTGCTGGTGTTCGTGAGCACCCTCGCTCCGAAGCCGGTGGTGGCGGTAAACGCCGCCGGGCAGGTGCTCGGGCGCATGGAATATCTTGGCCCCGACAGCCGCTCGAATGCCGAGATCATCGCCGCCGCCAAGCGCTTTCTGGACGACTACCTGAGCCTCAACAGCGCCACGATCTTCGACGACTATGCCGCGGCGCTCAACATGATGTCGCCGGCCCTGCGGCACGCGGCGCTCGCGGCCCTGCGCCACGGCAGCGGCGCGGGCGGGGGCGACTATCTCGCCCGGGTACGGGCTGCGGACGCGCGCTCGCGCCTGAGCTTCGATGCGCCGCCCCGAGGCGTGCGCATCCTCGAGCGCCACGGGCTGACGGCGCGGCTGCGCGTGCGCGGCGCGATCCACATCCGCGACCGGGCCGGTCGCGCCACCGTGCGCCCCTTCGACATGACGCTGGATGTCGCGATCGTGGCGCGCACCCTGGCCAACACCGCCGGGCTCGAAGTGACCGGCATCCGGGAGCAATGAGATGCGCGCGTCCCCCATCCTGGCCGTGCTCGTGGCGCTGCCGCTGATGCTGCCGGCAGCGGTGCGCGCCGGCTTGCGCCAGCGGCATGTGGTGCTGAAGCCATACACCACGCTCCGTGTCCGCATCGCGCCCGGCCTGGGCACGCGCTTCATCTTTCCCTTCGTGCTGGACCGGCCGGGCCCGCAGGTGCCGTTTACGCTCGATCTGACGAATCCGGCGGTATTCGCGTCGCACCGCGATCCCGGGCGCAATTTCTTCATCATCACGGCCCGCGCGCGGCCGGGAGACCGCCCCCGCTACGGCAATCTGTACGTGACGGTCGCCGGCTACGAACTCAGTATCGAGCTGCGTACCACCAGGGACCGGGCCGCGGACGTGAGCGACGTGATTTTCGGGCTTGGGGCCAAGGCCCGCGCCGGCCTCATCCAGCGGGCGGTCGCGCGCCGCACGCACGCGCTGGAGGCCCGCTACCGCCGGCAGGTCGCGCGTCTGCGCGCCGCGGTGGCGGCCCGCACGCTGGCGCGCATCGGGGTGCTGGCGCTCGACCGGCCGCGGCGCCGGCGCATCGAGGACAAGACCGAGCGGCGGCTGCCGGACGGCGACCGGGTGGTGCTGTACGTCCCGGAGTCGCTGCGCTTCGGTCCCTACACCGTGGTGGTCTTCCGGCTGCGCAACGACAGCGCCGCCCGCCGCTTGCGGGTCGAAGCCGCATTGCTGTTCGAGATCGCGGCCGGCGGCGCCCGGATGCAGCCGCTGCCGGTCGCCGCCCGGCTGCCGCGGCCCATCGCGCCCGGCGGGCAGGGGCGTGGCGTGCTCACCGTGGCGCACGCCCGTCTCGACCGTCGGGACCGGCTGCGCCTGGAGGTGCTGACCGACCGGACGACGCTGGAGGCCCAGTGGTAGCGCGCCGGTTGCTGGCCGGCCTGGCGCTGGCGGCGCTGACCCGCACCGCGTCGGCCATCACCCCGGCGGCGCTGCATGCGCTGGTGCGCGCGCAGGTGACGGCCGGGTATGCCCGGGCGCGCTCGGTGCAGCCGGGAAATCTCGCCGCCTTGCTGCCGCCGGGGCCGGAGCGCAGCCTGCGCCCGGGTCCGGCGATGGATGCGGCGGGACCGGCGCGTGTGTGGCCGCGGCGCACGGCGCCCGCTGTCCTGGGGCCGGCTCCCGCGTCTGCGGCCGCGGTGCGACCGGCCATCTATTCCGATGCGGTGATGCCCGATCGCCGCCATCCCTTCGGAATCCGGCTGGGAACCTGGATGCGGGCACAGCTGCCGACCCGGATCTCCAGCGCCGATCCCGGGCTGGTCGAGCTCAGGCTGAGCCGCACGGTGCACGGGGCGCGGCGGCAGCTTCCGGCAGGCACGCTGTTGTTCTGCGCCCAGCGTCTGAGCGACACCGCCCGGCGCCTGGAACTCACCGCCCTAAAGGGCATCACCCCCGGCGGGTTCGAGTTCCGGCTGCGGGGCCGGGTGTTC
>JAJYFW010000290.1 GCA_021785335.1 Pseudomonadota bacterium | reverse complement strand
CGCGTCGGCGAGCGCGATGCCACGCGCCTCGGCGGCCTCGCGATACCAGCGGCTGAGGCAGTTGCGGCAGAAGCCCGCGAGATTCATCATGTCGATGTTCTGCACATCGGTGCGCTGGCGCAGATGCGCGACCAGCGTGCGGAAGGCCGCCGCCTCCAGTTCCGTGCGGGTCGGTGCGTCCATCTCCGGTACCGTCATGATCGCCTCCTTCGCTCTGCCAACATGGCGCGTTTGGGCCGCCTCCGCCATACTCGGGCGGCAAACCGGAGGAAAGCACAGGCATGGCTTTCGACGACGCATCGGCCCGCCACCTGCTGCGTGCCGCGTTCGGGGCGGCGGTGCGGGCCGCGGATCCGCGCGCGGTGCTGGCGGCGCATCTGCCGCAGAAGCCACGCGGGCGGGCGGTGGTGGTGGGGCTGGGCAAGGCGGCGGCGACCATGGCGCGGGCGCTGGAGGAAGCCTGGCCCGACGTGACGCTCTCGGGCGTGGTGGTAACGCGCGAGGGGCATGCGGTACCGACGCGGCGGATCGAGGTGCTGGAGGCGCGCCACCCGGTGCCGGACGCACGCAGCGAGACGGGCGCGCGGCGACTGCTGGAGGCGGTGCGCGGGCTCGCGGCAGACGACCTGGTGATTGCGCTGGTCTCGGGTGGCGGCTCGGCGCTGGCCGCGCTGCCCGCCCCCGGGCTCACGCTCGCGGACAAGCAGGCGGTGAACAAGGCGCTGCTGGAGTCCGGGGCGGCGATCGGCGAGATGAACACGGTGAGGAAGCACCTCTCCGCGATCAAGGGCGGGCGGCTGGCGGCGGCGGCGCGCCCGGCGCGGGTGGTGACGCTCGCGATCTCCGACGTGCCGGGGGACGAGCCCGGCGTGATCGCCTCCGGGCCGACCGTCGGCGACCCCACGACGTATGCGGATGCGCGCGAGATCGTGGCGCGGTTCGGCATCAGGCTTCCGGCGGCGGCGGCGGCGCGGCTCGCGGCGGGGGCGGACGAGACGCCGAAGCCCGGGAGTTTTGCCGAGGATGTGCGGATGATCGCGACACCGGCGATGGCGCTCGACGCCGCGGCCGGGATGGCGCGCGCGGCCGGGGTGACGGCCCTGATCCTCGGCGACGCACTGGAGGGCGAGGCGCGCGAGGCGGGGACGCTGATGGCGGGGATCGCGAAATCGGTGCGGGCGCATGGGGTGCCGGCGACGGTGCCGGCGCTGCTGCTTTCGGGCGGCGAGACGACGGTGACGATCAGTAACGAAAGACGGAGCGGCGACGAAAGATGGGGCGGCGATGAAAAACCGGGCCGGGGCGGGCGGAACACGGAGTTCCTGATCGCGCTGGCGATCGCGCTCGGGGGCGAGCGGGGCGTGTGGGCGCTGGCCGGCGACACGGACGGGATCGACGGCACCGAGGACGCGGCAGGGGCGATCGTGACGCCGGATACGCTGGTGCGGGCACGCTCGCACGGGCTCGATCCGCGTGCGGTGCTCAAACGGCATGATTCCTATTCTCTGTTCTCGGCGCTGGGCGACCTGGTGGTGACCGGGCCGACGTTGACGAACGTCAACGATATCCGGGCCATCCTGATTGCATGAGGTGACGGCATGACCTCCCGACCCGTGCTGCGCCGGCGGCGGCGCACCAAGATCATCGCGACCCTGGGACCGGCAAGCTCCACGGCCGAGGTGCTGGCGAAGCTGCACCAGACCGGGGCGGATGTTTTCCGGCTCAATTTCTCCCATGGCTCGCACGAGGACCATGCGGCGCGAATCGCCGTCATCCGCGAGGTCGAGAAGCGGTTCGGGCGGCCGATAGGGATCCTCGCCGACGTACAGGGGCCGAAGCTGCGCGTGGGGCGGTTCCAGGCGGGGCGCGTGGCGTTGCAGACCGGACAGGGTTTCACGCTCGACCTCAACCCGACGCCGGGGGACGCGCGGCGGGTGCAGCTGCCGCATCCGGAGATCATCGAGGCCGCGGGGATCGGGACGACGCTGCTGCTCGACGACGGCAAGCTGCGGCTGCGCGTGACGCGCAAGCGCGAGGATCGGCTGGAAACGGAGGTGGTGACCGGCGGGCCGCTTTCCGACCGCAAGGGAGTGAATGTGCCCGATGTGGCGCTGCCGATCCCGGCGCTGACGCAGAAGGACCGTGCGGACCTCGATTTCGCGCTGGAGCATGGCGTCGACTACATCGGGCTCTCCTTCGTGCAGCGCCCGGAGGACGTGGCGGAGGCGAGGGCGATCGCGGCCGGGCGCGCCTGGATCATGACCAAGATGGAGAAGCCGCAGGCGCTCGAGAATCTCGATGCCATCCTGGAACTTTCGGACGCGGTGATGGTGGCGCGCGGCGACCTCGGCGTGGAGTTGCCGCCGGAGGAGGTGCCGCTGGCGCAAAAGCGCATCGTCCGCGCGGCCCGCGCGCTGGGCAGGCCGGTGGTGGTGGCGACACAGATGCTCGAGAGCATGATCAGCGCCCCCGCCCCTACCCGCGCCGAGGCGTCCGACGTGGCGACCGCGGTGTTCGACGGGGCAGACGCGGTGATGCTCTCGGCGGAGACCGCAGCCGGGCAATATCCGTACGAGGCCGTGAACATCATGGACCGGATCGTCGCGCGGGTGGAGCAGGACCCGGGCTGGCGGGCGGGGATCGAAGCCTCACGCCCGGAGCCGGAACGGGCGACGGCCGATGCGATCGCAGCGGCGGCGCGGCAGATCGCGCACACGATCTCGGCCTCCGCGATCTGCGCGTTCACCGCCTCCGGGGCGACGGCGCTGCGCGTAGCGCGGGAACGGCCGGAGGCGCCGGTGCTGGGGCTCACGACGTCGCTGGCGACCGCGCGGCGGCTGGCGGTGTGTTGGGGGGTGCATGCGCTGCTCGTCGGCGACACACATACGATGACGGAGACGGTCGCGAAGGCGACGCGCATCGCCATGACCGAAGGGTTCGCGAGCCACGGCGCCGAGGTGGTGGTGGTGGCGGGCGTGCCGTTCGGCCTGGCGGGGACGACGAATGCGCTGCGCGTGGCGCATGTAAGGTAACGCTGGCGGCGCGTTCACGCCTCCTTCATCCCGGCGGCTCTATCGCCGGGGGACGCAGGAGGTGCCGTGGACAACCCTACCGCCTTGACCGGCCCGAGCCGGGCGCCGACGACGGATTATCCGGCGGCACTCGACCTGCTCGGGCTCGGCGTGTGCGTGTTCGACGGCGAGCAGCGGCTGGCGCTTGCCAACCGTGCGTACACCGAGATCTACCGGCTGTCGCCGGAGCAGGTGCGAGCGGGCATGACGCTGGCGGACATCGTGGCATTGCGCGAGCGCGTGCACACCGTGCCGACGATGGCGGCGCGCGACTACGTGGCGTGGCGGCGCCGCGTCGCGCAAACGACGGAACGTTTCGATAGCGAGGTGGAACTGCGCGATGGGCGGACGATCGCCATCGCGCATCAGCCGGTTGCCGGAGGCGGCTGGGTTTCGACGCACGAGGACGTGACGGAGCGGCGCAAGCGCGAGCACCTGTCGCGGCAGTTTGCCTGGCGCGACCCGGCGACGGGGCTGGCGAGCCAGGCGCTGCTCGCCACCAGGCTGGAGGCGCTGGCGCGGACGGGGGCGGAGATGCCAGTCGCGGTGCTGGCGCTCGATATCGACCGGTTCAAGTCGGTGACGCAGTCGCCCGGGTTCGGGCGCGAGGGCAAGGAGGCGGCGCAGGCGCTGCTGCGCCAAGTGGCACAGCGCCTGGCCAATGTCGCCGGCGAGGCGCCGCTGCTGGCGCGGCTCGCCGCGGATCGTTTCGTTCTTGTGCAGACCGGCGGCGCACAGCCGCAGGCGGCGCGGGGGATGGCCACCGCGCTGCTCGCGGCGCTCGATGCGCCGTTCGAGGCGGCGGGGCGGCGGCTGCTGCTGCGCGCCTCCATCGGCGTTGCGCTGGCGGCGACGCCGGATGCGGTAGGCGCCTGCCTGGCGCACGCCGATCTCGCGCAGCTGC
>JAJYFW010000289.1 GCA_021785335.1 Pseudomonadota bacterium | reverse complement strand
GCCGCCGACGAGCAGCGAGATGGAGGCCACCGCGGCGAGCAGCCAGGCCATGATCCGGCTGCTTCCCTGCGCGGCCTCGGCGATCTGGCTCAGGTTGTGGACGGAAAAATCCTGGACCGCGGCATCGTGGTTGCCGTGGCGCGCGGCGAGCGTCTGCGTGACCTGCCGCAGCGCCACGTCAACGGCGCCGGGGCTCGCCGCCTGGACGAACAACTGGTTGACGTAGCCGGTCAGCTTCGGCTGCAGGCCATAGGGATTTGGCCAGGGCGGGTAGGCCCAGTTGAGCGGAGTGGTCTGCTGCAAGGGCGACGCCACGCCCAGCACCCGGCGCTCGGCCGTCAGGAACGGGATCATGACGACGTCGTCCTGGTCCTGGCCGAACGCGGTCTGCCCCTTGGCGGCGAGCAGGCCGACGACGCGCAGCGGCGTACCCTTGACCTGGATGACGGCGCCCACCGGGCTCTCGCCGACAGGAAAGAGCTGGCGGTAGACGGTCTGGCCGATATCGGCGACGAGCGTGGCGCTGTCCTGGTCCTGCGCGCCGATCATCCGGCCCGCGGCGACGCGCCAGTTGGTCATGTCCGGGTAGGACGCGCTGACGCCCTGGATGCTCGTCGTCCAGTTCTGGTTGGCATACTGGACCTGGCCGAGGCCCCGGATCAGGTAGCCGACCCTCGCCACCGCCGGATCGTCGCGCGCGATTGCCTGTGCGTCGGCCACCGTAAGCGTCGACGCGCTGCCGAACCCCGCCCGGGCGCCACCGGTGGTGGAGGCCCCGGGCAGCACGACGAGCAGGTTGGTACCGAGACTTGCGATCTGCTGGCGGACGGCCTCGTTGGCCCCCTGCCCGACCGCGACCATGGCGATGATCGCGCCGACACCGATGAAGACACCCAGCATGGTCAGCGCGGAGCGCATGCGGTTGCGCGCCAGCGCCTGCACCGCCGCGGCGACGATCATGGGCGCGAAGCCCCCGGCGAGCGCGAACCGGGCGCCCGGCGCGGCCACGGCCGGGGGCGGCGGCGAAACAGGCGGACCGGCCGTGAAGGCCGCGTGCCGTTCGTCGGACTCGATGCGCCCGTCGCGCATGGTCACGACACGCTGCGCATAGGCGGCGATGTCCGGCTCGTGCGTCACGAGGATGACGGTCACGTGCTGGTCGCGGTTGAGAGCGACCAGCGTTTCCATGATCTCGTGCGAGGTGCGTGAGTCGAGATTGCCGGTGGGTTCGTCGGCGAGCAGCAGGCTCGGGTGGTTGATGAGGGCGCGCGCGATGGCGACGCGCTGCTGCTGCCCCCCGGAGAGCTGGCTCGGCGTGCTGTGCTCACGCCCCGCGAGGCCCACCTGGGACAGCGCGTGCCGCGCCCGTTCGTAGCGGGCGGCGTGGCCGACGGGCCCGCTGGAGGCGTAGTAGAGCGGCAGCGCGGCGTTCTCGATCGCGGAGGTACGCGCCAGCAGGTTGAAGCTCTGGAAGACGAAACCGAGCCGCTCGCTGCGCAGGCGGGCAAGCGTGGGCTCGTCGAGTTCGGCCACGTCGACGCCGTCGAGCACGTAGCGCCCGCCGCTCGGCCGGTCGAGGCAACCGAGGATGGCCATGAGGGTGGACTTCCCGGAACCGGACGATCCCATGATGGCGAGGAACTCGCCGCGCTCGACGGAGAGGCTGACGCCACTGAGTGCGTGCACCTCGATGTCGCCGACACGGTAGACGCGCGTGACGTCCTCGAGGCGGATCACGGGCAAGGCCGCCACCAGCCTCACGGGCGGGGCATCAGAGGCGCGGCGCGCGCAGGAGGCCGGACGTGGCCGGTCCGCGCCGTTCGGCCGTGACGACCTGATCGCCCGCCCGGAGGTTCCCCTGGACGACCTCGACCGAGGTGCCGTCGGAAATTCCGGTGACGACCGGGACGGCGACGGGGCGGTTGTCCCGCAGCACGAACACCCTCGTCGCCTCGCCGGCCTGGGCAGGCGCGCCGGCGGGTGCGTAGCGCAACGCCGCCTCGGGCACGCGCAGCACGCCCTCGCGGCTGTCGGTCACGATCCGCACCGAGGCCGTCATGCCGGGCTTCAGCGCGAGGTCGGCGTTGTCCACGCCGACCACCACGTCGTAGGTGATGACGTTCTGGACGTTCTGCGGCGACTGGCGGACCTGCGCCACGGTGCCGCGGAACATCCGGCCGGGGAAGGCACCGACGGTGAACTGTGCCGCCTCCCCCTGGCGCACGGCACCGATGTCGCTCTCGCTGACATTGGTATCCACCTGCATCTGCCGCAGGTTCGTCGCGATGAGGAAAAGCGTCGGCGTCTGGAATGAAGCGGCAACGGTCTGTCCCATGGTGACGTTGCGCGAGACGACCACGCCGTCAACGGGCGAGGTGATATCGGTGTAGCCGAGATTGATCTGCGCCGCGGCGAGTTGCGCCTGGCGCTGCTGGATCGTCGCGACGTCCAGTCCGACCTGGGCGCGTGCCTGTGCCAGTGTGCTGCGCGAGAGATCGGCAGCGTCCTTCGAGACATCGTTACGTTCGGCCAACGCCTGCTGCCTGCGGTTGTTGACCTCGGCATAGGCGAGGCCGGCCTGGTCCTTGGCGAGCTGCGCCTGCGCGACAGCGAGGTTCGCCTTGGCCTCGTCGACCGCGGACTGGTAGGGGCGCGGGTCGATCCTGGCGCAGACCTGCCCCTTCCTGACCTGGCTGTTGTAGTCGCAGGACACGTCCTGAATGACGCCCGAGACATAGGTGCCGATGATGATCGTCAGCACCGGGTTCACGGTGCCGGTGGCGGAGACCGACCTGACGACGGCACCGCGCGTGACCGGCGCGGTGCTGTAGGTGACCGATGCCGGCTGGCTCGTCGTCCACCATCCGACAAGGGCTATCGCGGCCAGCCCGGCGAGCGCGAGAACCCACGGCAGCCTGCCGGCCAGGGCTCGCTGCCGTGGCGGCGCCGCGTCCGGGGCGGGCGGCGCGGCGCGAAGGCTGGCATGCATGTCCTGCTCGATCATGGCGGATCGCGATGGATGGGAATTTTCATGGGGGCGGAGAGAATTTGTTTCTATATGCAGCGGAATTGCGCTTCGTTGCCTTGATCCATCTCAATTTTCCCAACGCCGCGATGGTTCATGCAGAGTGATGAAAATGCCCCTGGCGGGCGCCCGGAACGACGGATGGGAGAGCCAGGATGCGCGCGATGATTTGCGAGGCGGTCCACAGGCCGCTCGTTCTGCGACAGGACGTGGCGTTGCCGCAGCCGGGACCGCGCCACGTGCGGATCCGTGTGCATGCCTGCGGCGTCTGCCGGACGGATCTGCACGTCGTCGACGGCGACCTGCCGCGCCCGAAGCTGCCGCTGGTGCCCGGGCACGAGATCGTCGGCACGGTGACCGACCTGGGTTGCGAGGTGACCGGGATCGCGCCGGGCGAGCGGGTCGGCGTGCCGTGGCTCGGGTGGACCTGCGGCGAGTGTGCCTATTGCCGGAGCGGGCGGGAGAACCTTTGCGACCGGGCGCGCTTCACTGGCTATCAGATCGATGGCGGCTATGCGGAATACACGGTCGCCGACGCGCGCTACTGCTTTCCCATTCCGGCGGGGTTCGGCGACGTCGAGGCGGCACCGCTGCTTTGCGGGGGGCTGATCGGATATCGCGCGCTGAGGCTGGCGGGCGACGCGCCGCGGTTGGGGCTCTACGGGTTCGGCGCGGCCGCGCATATCGCGATCCAGGTGGCGCGCTACCGCGGGCAGACGGTCTATGCGTTCACCCGGAAGGGCGACCGCGAGGGGCAGGATTTCGCGCGGGAACTCGGCGCGGTATGGGCCGGCGGCTCGGACGAGATGCCGCCGGAGAAGCTCGACGCCGCGCTGATCTTCGCCCCCGTGGGCGAACTGGTGCCGGCGGCACTGCGGGCCACGGTCAAGGGCGGCGTGGTGGTGTGCGCCGGCATTCACATGTCCGATATCCCGGGCTTTCCCTATGACATTCTGT
>JAJYFW010000288.1 GCA_021785335.1 Pseudomonadota bacterium | reverse complement strand
GCGAAGAGGAACTGAAGTCGCTGTCGGGCCAGCTTGGCCTCGGCAAGCAGGAGGGCTGAGCCGATGTCCGGAGCGAAAACCGCGGCGGGCGCCGCCGCCACCACGGAAGAAGCCGGCGTCAACCTGCTCGACCAGGTCGTCGCCGCGACCAAACAGACGGAGCCCGACCGCGCGCAGGACCTCGTCAAGACGCTGGTCGAGCAGGCGCTCTCGGGGACCGTCACCTTCGACAAGAACCTGACGCGCACCTTCAACGCGGCGATCGCCGCGATCGACCGCAAGCTTTCCGCGCAGCTCAACGCGATCATGCACGACCCGAAATTCCTCAAGCTCGAAGGGTCGTGGCGCGGGCTCAATTATCTGGTGATGAACTCGGAGACGGGCACGTCGCTGAAGCTGCGCGTGCTCAACGTCACCAAGCGCGAGCTCAACCGCGACCTCACCAAGGCGGTGGAGTTCGACCAGAGCCAGCTGTTCAAGAAAATTTACGAGAACGAGTTCGGCACCCCGGGCGGCGAGCCCTATGGCGCGCTGATCGGCGACTACGAGTGGACCAACCACCCGGACGACATCGACACGCTGCGCCTCGTCTCCAACGTCGCGGCGGCCAGCTTCGCGCCGTTCGTCTCGGCGGCCGGCGCGCAGATGTTCGGCTTCTCCGACTGGACGGAACTGTCCAAGCCTCGCGATCTCGCGAAGATCTTCGAGACCGCCGAGTACACCAAATGGCGGAGCTTCCGCGACAGCGAGGACAGCCGCTTCGTCTCCCTCGTGATGCCACGCGTCATCGCCCGCCTGCCCTATGGTGCCGCGACCAAGCCGATCGACGAGTTCAGCTACGAGGAGGCGCCCTATGACGCGAACGGCGCCGCGCTGCCGATGCAGCACCACGATTATTGTTGGATGAACGCCGCCTACACGATGGGCGCGCGGCTCACCGACTCCTTCGCGCAGAGCGGGTTCTGCGTTGCCATCCGCGGCGCCGAGGGCGGTGGCAAGGTGGAGGGTCTGCCCAACCACGTCTTCACCTCCGACGACGGCGACCTCGACACCAAGTGCCCGACCGAGATCGGCATCACGGACCGGCGCGAGTTCGAGCTCTCCAACCAGGGCTTCCTGCCGCTCTGCCACTACAAGAACACCGACTACGCGGTGTTCTTCGGTGCCCAGACGGTGCAGAAGCCGAAGAAGTACGACCGGCCGGACGCCACCGCCAACGCCGCGATCTCGGCGCGCCTGCCCTACATCATGGCGACCAGCCGCTTCGCGCATTTCCTCAAGGTGATGGCGCGTGACAAGATCGGCTCCTTCATGGAGGCGAGCGACTGCGAGGTCTGGCTCAACCGCTGGATCAAGAACTACGTGAACGCCAACGAGAACGCGGGGCAGGAGACCAAGGCCAAGTACCCGCTGCGCGAGGCGCGCGTGGAGGTGAAGGAGATTCCGGGCAAGCCCGGCTCCTACAACGCGGTCGCCTACATGCGGCCCTGGCTGCAGATGGAGGAGCTTACCACCAGCATGCGCATGGTGGCGCGCATCCCGCAGAAGGCCTGACGCTTGACGGAGGCGGAGGCGGGGACCGAGGCCCCGCCGCGCCCGACGCGCGATACCGTGCTCGACGGTCGGTTCGTCGGCAC
Organism: Pseudomonadota bacterium; assembly: GCA_021785335.1. The sequence continues at coordinate 2,372 of JAJYFW010000288.1, read as the reverse complement.
GGGGCGCGAGGCGGCGGCGGTGCATGTCGCCGCCTTCGTCGCCGCCACGGATCCCGCCGCGTGGCTGCGCGAATGGTTCGGCGCCGAACGCGCGGCCATGCTCGCGGGCGACGGCGTGCGGCTGAGGCTGGCACTCGATCGTGACATCGCGGCGATCGACGCGCTGATCGCCTCCCAGCTCGATGCGATCCTGCATCATCCGCGCCTGCGCCGGCTCGAGGGCGCGTGGCGCGGCCTCGCATGGCTGATCGGCGGCATCGAGCCCGGCGGCCGGGTGAAGGTGCGGGTACTCAGCGCCGCCTGGCAGGAGCTGGTGCGCGACCTCGAGCGCGCCGCGGAGTTCGACCAGAGCCAGTTGTTCCGCAAGATTTACGAGGAAGAGTTCGGCACCCCTGGCGGCGAGCCCTATGGGCTGGTGGTGATCGACCACGCGGTCCGCCACCGGCCCGCCGCCGGCGCGCCCACCGACGATATCGGCGCGCTCAAGCTGCTGGCGGGCGTCGCGGCGGCTTCCTTCACGCCCACCGTGCTCGGGGTTGCGCCGGAACTGCTGGGGCTCGACGGGTTCGCCGATCTCGCGGGGCTGAGCGATCCAACAGCGGTATTTCGCGGCAGCGAATACGCGCGCTGGCGCGGCCTGTTCACGCTCGAGGACATACGCTTCCTCGCCCTCGCCCTGCCGCGCATGCTGGCGCGCCCGCCCTGGCAGCCCTCACCGCTGCGCGCCGAACCGTTCCGTTACGAGGAAGATGCGCCGGACGCGGAAAGCCGCGTCTGGATGAACCCCGCCTATGCGTTCGCCGCCACCGTCGCGCGCGCCTTCGCGGATTTCGGCTGGCCCGCCGACGTGCGCGGCGTGGAGACGGACCAACGCGGGGGCGGGCTGGTCGACGAGCTGCCGCTCGAACCCTTCTCCACCGAGCCCGGCCTGATCTGGGTTCGCCCGCCGCTCGAGGTGGTGCTGACCGACAACCAGGAGCGCGCGCTGGTCGATGCCGGGTTCATGCCGCTCGCCAGCATTCCGTGGTCGGAGGACGCGGTGTTCGGCGCGGTGCGCAGCCTGCAGGCGCCGCGGCTCTATGCCGGCGCCGCGGCCGAGGCGGCCAATGCCAATGCGAGGCTCTCGGCGCAGATCAACACGCTGCTCTGCGTCTCGCGCTTCGCCCACTACCTCAAGGTGCTGGGCCGCGACATGGTCGGCTCCTTCCGCACGGCGGAGGAGATCGAGCAGCAGCTGCAGACCTGGCTCAACCGCCACGTCAACGCGAGCGTCTCCGGCGGTGCCGAAAGCCGCGCGCGCTATCCGCTGCTCGGCGGGCGCGTGACCGTGCGCGAGCGGCCGGGCCGGCCTGGCGTGTTCGGCTGCGTCATCCAGCTGCAGCCGCATTTCCAGCTCGACGACGTGTCCGCGAGCTTCCGCCTTGTCACCGATATCGCGGCCCCCGGATCCGTGCGATAGGATCCGTGCGATAGGATCCGTGCGATAGGATCGGTGCGATAAGGTCGGTGCGATAAGGTCGGACACGATCGGCGGAAGCGCCAGGAATCAACGCGACGGAAGCGGAGGAAGAACGATGCCGGATGGTGCCGAGACGGCTGGAACCCTGTTCCGGGCCGGCAAGCTGGGCGAGGCGATCGATGCCGCGGGGGCGGCGGTGCGCAAGGCACCGACCGATCTCGGCGCGCGCGTGCTGCTTGCCGAGCTGCTGCTCGCCGGCGGCAATCTCGAGCGCGCCGACGTGATCCTCGACGCTGCCTCCGAGGCCGATCCCGCGGCCGCGGTGGTGATCGCCGAGTTCCGCCAGTTGCTGCGCGCGGAGACGGCGCGCCGCCAACTGCGTCGCGATGGGCGCGTGCCGGAATTCCTGGGCGAGCCGGGCGAGCCGGAGCGCGCGGAACTCGCGGCGCTGGTAGCGCTGCGCGGCGGCGACCTCGCGGAGGCGGCGCGCCAGGCCCAGGCCGCGGAGGCGGCGCGCCCGCGAGCCCCGGGCATGCTGGAGGGCAAGCCGATCGACGATTTCCGCGACGCCGACGATCTCACCGCTGGCTTCTTCGAGGTGCTCACCACCACGGGCAAGTATTTCTGGATCCCCACCGGGCGCGTGGAATCGTTGCAGTTCCATCCGCCGAAGCGGGCGCGCGACCTGATCTGGCGGCGCGCCAGCATGTCGGTGCAGAACGGACCGGACGGCGAGGTCTACCTTCCCGCGACCTATGCGAGCGACGAGCCCGATCTCTCCGCGGCGCTGCGCCTTGGGCGCGAGACCGAGTGGCATGAGCTGGCTCCCGGCCTGGTGCGTGGCGTCGGCCAGCGTGTCTTCCTCGCCGGCGATGAAGCGGTGGGGATCATGGACCTGACCGAACTCTCCTTC
>JAJYFW010000287.1 GCA_021785335.1 Pseudomonadota bacterium | reverse complement strand
GGCCTCGCCTACTGGCTCAACCGCCGCCTCGGCGTCGCCTGGTGCGTCGCCGGCCCCTCGGCGCTGATCGGCGCCAGCAACTTCTTCGAGCTCGCCGTCGCCACCGCCATCGCCCTGTTCGGCTTCCAGTCCGGCGCCGCGCTGGCCACCGTCGTCGGCGTGCTGGTGGAGGTGCCGGTCATGCTCTCCGTGGTCCAGATCGTCCGCCGCACCCGCCCCTGGTACGAGCGCGGCTGCCCCATCGGCTAGACGGCGTCCCTCACCGCAGCGCCGTCAGCATCTCCACCGCGCGCCGCATGGAATAGTTCCGCGCCTTCTGGTCGAAGGCCCCGTGATGGCCCGGCATCATGTAGCCGTGCTTGACGCCGGGAAAGATCGTCACCTCGACATTGCCCATCCGCCCCGACACCGCCCGGTATGCATCGCGCACCTCCGCCGGCGCCACGTGGTCCTGGTCGCCCCAGATGACGCACACCGGCTGCGAAACGCCCTCGAGCTCGCCGATATAGTCCTGCATCCGCGTCCCGTGGCACGAAACCCCGGCGTCGAACCCAAGCCGTTTCGGACCCAGAATGGCATAGGGACCGCCATAGCAGAACCCCATCGCCAGCGCCCGCCCGTTCGCCCGCGCCATCCCGCGCACATGGGTGAGCGTGTCCACCATGTCCGCCTCGCCGGCGCGGATCCGCTCCGCCCGCGGCTGGGACCGTTCAGATGCCCGCTTGTCCTCCATCGGTAGCGGCCCCGGCAGCGTCCGCCAGAACAGGTCCGGCGCCGCCGCGATGAACCCGTGTCCCGCGAACTCGTCCGCTATCGCAACGATGTCCGCGTCCACCCCATGGATCGCGGAGGCGAGCACCACCGCGGGAACCTTCGCCTCGCCCGCCGGCACCGCCACGTAGCAATCGAACGCCCCGCCGTCCCGCGACGCAATCCTGATCGTCTGTCCCGCCATTGCCGCCCCCTCAGCCACGCCCGCACCGCGCGGAACCTCTGCCGATCAAAGCGCGACGAGGGCGCCCGTGGAAGCGGGCCGCTCCTAGATCGCCGCCCGCAGCAGCAGCATGCCGGACGTGCCCAGCAGCAGCAGGATCGCCGTGCGGAACCCGCGCTCGCCCACCCGGTACCATGCGCGCACGCCGAGCCAGGTGCCCAGGAACGTCGCCGGCAGCGCCACCACCGCGGCGCGCAGCACCGCGCCCGTCAGCATCCCCGTCCACACATGCGTGGCCAGCGCCAGCGCGCCGATGGTGAGATTGAAGCTCTGGAACACGGTGCGGCTCTCGAGCTTGTTCCACCCACGCAACGTCGCCCACAGCGTCGGCAGCGCGCCCGAAAGCCCGATCAGCCCGCCGAGCACGCCCCCCGCGAACCCCACGGCGCTGTCCGCTCCGCGCCCGCCCCAATCCAGGTTCCCCCGCGGGCGCATCAACAGCAGGAACGATGAGTAGAACACCAGCAGCAGCCCCACGCCCAGGCGCACCCCCACCGGGTCGAGATGGCGCAGCAGCCACGCCCCGAGCGGCACGCCCAGCACCCCCGGCAGCACGAACGGCAGCACCCGCCGCGGCTCGATCGCATGGAACACGGCGGGCATCGACGCTGCCTGCGAGGCGACCGAGCACATCAGCACCAGCATCGCCACCACCCCCGGCGGCAGCATCTGCAGCCACACGCCGATCGCCGTCAGCACCATGCCGAACCCGGTGAAGCCGGAAACGAACCCTCCCGCCAGCGCCCCGGCCGCGATGCCGACCCACTCGAGCGGGGTCACGCGGCCTCGGCCGCGTCATCGAACTCCACGTCGCGGTGCACGTGCACCGACATCAGGATGCCGCAGCCGATCATCACCATCAGCATCGCCGAGCCGCCATGCGAAACGAGCGGCAGCGGCACCCCGCCCACCGGGATCAGCCCCATCACCATCGCCAGGTTCACGAACACGTAGCAGAAGAAATTCATCGTGAGCCCCAGCGCCACCAGCCGCCCGAACTGGTGGCGACATCGCAGCGCCACCACCAGCCCCGCGAAGGTGATCAGCATCAGCAGCCCCAGCACCGCATAGCTGCCCGCCAGCCCGAACTGCTCGGCAAGGATGGTGAAGATGAAGTCCGTCTGCTTCTCCGGCAGGAAGTTGAGCTGCCCCTGCGTCCCCTGCAGGAACCCCTTGCCCCACACGCCGCCGGAGCCGAGCGCGATCTTCGACTGGATGATGTTGTACCCGGCGCCCAGCGGGTCGCGCGAGGGATGCAGGAAGATCATGATCCGCGACTTCTGGTAGGCGTGCAGGTGCTGGTAGACGATCGGCGCCGCCACCGCGAGCGTCCCCGCCAGCAGCGCCACCTTCCACCACCTGAGCCCGGCGCCGAGGAACACCACGCCGCCGATCGCCGCCACGATCACCGCGGTGCCGAGATTGGGCTCCTTGAGGATCAGCGCCACCGGCAGCAGCACCGCCAGCAGCGGCGGGACGAGGAACGCCGGGTTGCCCATCCGCTCCCACGACGCGCGCCGGAACCAGGCGGCCAGCGCCAGCACCAGCACGATCTTCATCATCTCGGACGGCTGCCACTGGAACGATCCGAGTGCCAGCCACCGCCGCGCGCCGTTCCCGACATTGCCGAACTTCAGCACCGCCGCCAGCAGCACCAGCCCCATCGCGTAGCCGAGCCAGGCCATCCGCGCGATGAAGCGGATATCGATCATCGCGACACCCAGCATCAGCAGCAGCGCGAAGCCGAAGCGCAGCACATGCGGCCCCGCGTACGGCAGCACCGACCCGCCGGAGGCGGTGTACTGCGCAAGATACCCCACGCCCGCGAGCAGGCAGAGCAGCAGCACATAGAGCCAGCTCACCCGCCACAGCTTCGCGCCGAGCCCCGCCGCCTCCGGCCGCAGCAGCCGCTTCTCGAACAGGCTCATGGCTTCCCGCCCCGCGCCATGCCCGCTCCACCCGGCAGCGCGCCGCGCGCGCCCGTCCCCGCCGGCGCCGCCACGCCGCCGCCCACCGGCGCCGCGTCCGCCGTCATCGCGCCGCCCGCCATCGCCGTGTTGAGCGGCGTATTGCGCCGCGCCGGGTCGCGCCGCAGCACATGCTCTATCACCGCCTTCGCCACCGGTGCGGCCGAGGTCGCGCCCTCGTTGCCGTGCTCGATCACCACCGCCGTCGCATAGAGCGGCGCGTCATAGGGCGCATAGGCGATGAACAGCCCGTGCGGGCGCAGCTTCCATGGCCATTTGGAGGTGTGGTAGCCGGCATTCCATTGTGCATTCGAAACGTTAACCACCTGCGCCGTGCCGGTCTTGCCCGCCATCGCGACCCCCGGGATGTCGAGCTTCACGTTAGCCGCGGTGCCATGCGGGTCGTTCACCACGGCCCACATGCCGCCGCGCACCTCCTGCAGCCATGCCGGGTCGAGGTTGAGCATCGGCGGGTCCTTGCGCACGTTCGTCCGCACCACCCGCGGCTCCACCGCCCGCCCGCTCGCGATGCGCGCCGCCATCGTCGCGAGCGAAAGCGGCGTCAGCGCCGTGAACCCCTGGCCGATCCCCTGGATCACCGTGTCGCCCATGGTCCACAGCTGGTGGCGCGCCCGCGCCCATTCCAATGTCGGAACGAAACCGCTCTGCGTCCCCGGCACCTCGAGCCCGAGCGGCACCGCGAGCCCCATCTCGTGTGCCATCGCCGCCATCTTGTCCATGCCGGTGTGCATCGCGATGGTGTAGAAGAACACGTCGCAGGAATTCTGGATCGCGAGGTGCAGGTCCTGCGCGCCGTGACCGCCGCGCAGCCAGCAATGGAAGCGCCGGTTGCCCACCTGGATGTAGCCCGGGCAGAAGATGATCGTCTTCGGCGTCACCGTCCCCGCCTTCAGCGCCGCCAGCGCCACCGCGGGCTTGAACGTCGAGCCCGGCGGATACATCCCCTGCGTCGAGCGGTCCTCGAGCGGCGCGCGCACGTTCGTCACCCAGTCGTGCCAGCGCGCGTTGCTCACCCCGGTGTTGAACAG
>JAJYFW010000286.1 GCA_021785335.1 Pseudomonadota bacterium | reverse complement strand
TTCGTGGAGCTGAATGCGGCGAGCCTTGGAGAAGGGGCCAAGGCGAACCATCTGAGCTACATTGGCGATGCGGTGGTCGGTGCGCGAACCAATATCGGTGCCGGAACGATCACCTGTAACTACGACGGCGTGGCCAAACACCGCACCACGATCGGGGCGGATGTGTTCGTGGGCTCGGATTCCGTGCTGGTGGCTCCGGTTTCGCTTGGCGACGGCGCCTTCGTCGCGGCGGGCAGCACCATCACCGAGGATGTGCCGGAACGGGCGATGGCGCTGGGCCGCGCGCGGCAGGTGACGAAACCGGGGCGTGCGCCGGACCTCAAGGCGCGCAAGGCGGCGAGATTGAAGAAGGGATGATGCGATGTGCGGCATTGTAGGCATGATCGGCAACCGCGAGGCGGCGCCTGTGCTGCTGGAGGCACTGCGGCGGCTGGAATATCGCGGCTACGACAGCGCGGGCATTGCGACGCTGGTGAACGGGCATATCGAGCGCCGGCGCGCACCGGGAAAGCTCGGCCATCTCACGGAGATGCTGGCCTCCCGACCGCTCCCGGGAACCACGGGGATCGGGCACACCCGCTGGGCGACGCACGGCGCGCCAACCGAGGGCAACGCGCATCCGCACGGCACGGCTCGTGTTTCGGTGGTGCATAATGGCATCATCGAAAACCACGCGGAACTGCGCGCGGAGCTGGAGGCGGCGGGACAGGAATTCTCGTCGGAGACCGACACCGAGACGGTGGCCCAGCTTGTCGATCTGAACCTGAAACGAGGCATGGCGCCGGTGGAGGCCGCGGGGGCGGCATTCAGGCGGCTGCACGGCGCCTATGCGCTGGCCATGGTTTTCGCCGGGCATTCCGAGCTGATGATCGGCGCGCAACAGGGAGCGCCGCTGGCCGTGGGCTTCGGCGAGGGCGAGATGTTCCTGGGCTCGGATGCGCTGGCGCTGGCGCCGCTCACGCGCCGCATCGCGTTCCTGCAGGACGGCGACTGGACCGTGGTGACGCGTGACGGTGCGCGCTTCTTCGACCTCGAGGGCCGGGAGGTCAAGCGCAGGATCCAGCAGACGGCGCTTTCCGGCGCCGCGGTCGGCAAGGGCAATTTCCGCCACTTCATGGAGAAGGAGCTTCATGAACACCCTGCGGTGCTGGGCGACACGCTGAACCAGATGATCGATCCCGGCACGCGTTCCGTGGTGCTGCCCGCGCTGCCGTTTTCTTTCGAGAACGTCACGAGGTTGTCGATCAGCGCCTGCGGCTCGGCCTTTTATGCCGGGATGGTGGGGCGGTTCTGGTTCGAGGCACTGGCGAGGCTGCCCGCCGATGGTGATGTCGCGAGCGAGTTCCGCTATCGCCAGCCACCGCTGGAAAAGGGAGGGCTCGGACTGCTGGTAAGCCAGTCAGGCGAGACCGCGGATACGCTGGCGGCGCTGCGCTACATGCGCGAGCAGGGGCAGCATGTGCTTTCGGTCGTCAACGTGCCGGAGAGCACGATGGCGCGCGAGAGCGACGCGGTGCTGCAGACCGTGGCCGGGCCCGAGATCGGGGTCGCCAGCACCAAGGCGTTCACGGCGCAACTCGCGGTGCTGGCATGCCTCGCGATCGCCGCGGCGCGCGCGCGCGGCGCGATCGGGCGCGAAGAGGAGCGGCGGCTGACGGCGGCGCTGCTGGAGGTGCCGGGCCGCGCGGCTGAGGTGCTCGAGCACGACGCGCATATCCGCCGGGTCGCCGAACGGATCGCCGAGGCGCGCGACGTGCTCTATCTCGGCCGCGGCGGCTGCTTCCCGATCGCGATGGAAGGGGCGCTGAAGCTCAAGGAGATTTCCTACATCCACGCCGAGGGTTACGCCGCCGGCGAAATGAAGCACGGGCCGATCGCGCTGATCGACAGGAACGTCCCGGTGATCGCGATCACGCCCTCCGGACCGCTGTTCGAGAAGACCGCGTCCAACGTGCAGGAGGCGGCGGCGCGCGGCGGCCAGGTGGTGGTGTTCTCGGACGCCGAGGGGGCGCAGAAGCTGGCCTCGATCGCCGCCGAGACGGTGGTGCTGCCGAGGGTGGATCCGTTTGTGGCGCCGATCCTGCACGCGATCCCGGTGCAACTGCTCGCCTATCATGTGGCAGTGCTGAAGGGCACCGACGTCGACCAGCCGCGCAACCTCGCGAAGAGCGTGACGGTCGAATAGGGGCCATACCCGGGCGGCGGCATGCCGTCGCCCGCCCCGACGCCTATCCGCGGGAATCCTTGAAGCGCACGCCTCGGCCGCCGGCGCCGCTCGTGTCGTGGTCGCGGATGAGTACGAGCCCGGCGCGATCCAGCGCCTCGATCACTTTGGTGAGGGTTTCGGCGTTGCCGCGTACGGTACCCTTGCTGGCCTCCATGCGCTGGATCGTGGGGAGCGAGACGGTGGCCAGGGACGCGAGCTGGCGTTGGTCCAGGCCGAGAAGGGCGCGCGCAGCGCGCATCTGGGGCGCGGTGATCATGTATGAGGCATCGCGCGCGACATGGTCGATGTCAAGCATATCCAAAAGTGTCCTTAAGCCGGCATTGTTGAGGTTTGAAATATCATACGCGCGGTATGCCGCGGGCTTGGGGCAGCTGACGGCCGGATAACGGGCCCCGAACATCCGGCTTGCGGGCGGCGCGGGGACGCCCAACCTCTCCAGCGGGCCCCGGACGGCATCAGGCCGGGGCGATGGACGGGATGGTGCGCATGATCGGCTTGCGGATGGGCACCCTTGGCACGCAGGCCGCCGGACGCGGCGAGATTGGTTGTGAGTCCCGCTCGCCGCTGCTAGCGCTGCTCGACCATGTGGCCGGGCGGGTGCTTGGTCAGGGCGACGGGTTCGCGGGCCTGGTCGAGCGGGCCTGCGGTGCGGCGCTGCCCGGCGTCGACCCGGTGCCGGGACTTGCCGCGCTGCTCGATGCCTTGCGCGAGGAAGCCGGGCTTTCGCCCTTCGGCGTGCTGGCGGCGCGCTGGGACGTCGAGCGCTATGTTACAAACCTGGAACGGATGGCGGCGGCGGAGGCGCGCGACCCGGCGATCCTCGCCGAGCCCGTCGCGGCGCCGCTGGTGGTGACCGGGATGCCCCGCAGCGGCACGACCTTCCTGCACGCGATCCTGGCGCGCGATCCCGCGAGCGCCGTGCCGCGGAGCTGGCAGACGATCGCTCCCTATCCTGCGCACGGCGCCGCGCGGGCGCGGCGCGACGTCGCCTGGCAGTTGCGCTTCTTCCGCCTGCTGGCGCCGGGCGTCGCGGGGCTGCACATGCTGGGCGCGGACGCGCCGCAGGAATGCACCGAGATCACGGGTCATGTGTTCCGCAGCCTGCGCTTCGACACCACCCACCGCGTGCCGTCCTACCGTGCCTGGCTCGCGGGCGAGGGGCATGGTGAGGCGTACCGTTTCCACCGGCGGTTCCTGCGGCATCTTGCGCACCGGCAGGGCGGCGTCGGGCGCTTCGTGCTGAAATCACCGGACCATGTGTTCGCGCTCGACGCGCTCGACACCGTCTACCCCGACGCGCGGGTGGTGTTCGTGCATCGCGACCCAGCGCGGGTGCTGCCCTCGGTCGCACGGCTCACCGAGGTGCTGCGCGCGCCGTTCGCGCGGCGGGTCGACCCGCTGGAGGTCGGGCGGCAGGTGCTGGGGGACTGGGTGCGCGGCGCCGGGCTGATGGTGGCGGCGAGCCGCACGCCGCGGACCGGGCCGCCGGCGCTGCATCTTTCCTATCGCGAGGTGGTGACGCGGCCGCTGGAGACGGCGGCGAAAATCTACCGTCATTTCGGCATGGAGCTCGACACGCTGGCCGCGGCGCGGATGGAGCTCGCGGTGGCGCGGCGCCCGGATGGCGGCTACGCCCGGCACCGCTATGAGCTCGCGCGCTATGGGTTCGATACCGGCATGTTACGCGATGCGTTCCGCGCTTATCGCGAGCATTTCGACATCGCCGAAGAGCCGGGGCGGGCCGCGCCTGCGCCGCGGCCGGAGCGAGGCTGGCACTGGGCGGGGCACGCGGGC
>JAJYFW010000285.1 GCA_021785335.1 Pseudomonadota bacterium | reverse complement strand
GGTGGAATCGCCGCCGAACATGCGGTTGCCCACCTGCCGCTTCGGGTATTGCACCGGCACCCGGCGATAGGCGCGCTCCATGAAGACGATGAAGGCGATCACGCCGACCGCGAGAAAGAAGAAGAACACGATGAACACGCCCGACAGCGCGCCGGTGTGACCGAGTTCCAGCAGCGAGCCGAAGGCGCCCGGCAGATTGGCGACGATGCCGGACATGATGATGAGGCTGGTGCCGTTGCCGACCCCGCGGGCGGTGATCTGCTCGCCGACCCAGGTGAGGAACATGGTCCCGCCCACCAGCGTGACCACCGCGGTCACGGTGAAGCCGAAGCCCGGATCCAGCACCACCGGAGCGCCGGTGTTGCTGTGCATCGCCTGCAGGCCGAAGGAAATCCCGTAGGCCTGCACCATGGCGATCGGCACGGTCAGGTAGCGGGTGTACTGGTTGAGCCGGACCTGCCCCTGCTGGCCCTCCTTCTTCAGCGCCTCGAGCGAGGGGACCGCCGCCGTCATCAGCTGGATGATGATGCTGGCGCTGATATAGGGCATGATGTTCAGCGCGAAGACGGTCATCCGCCCCGCCGCGCCGCCGGAGAACATGTTGAGCATGTTCAGAAATCCGCCGGCGGCGCTGTTGGACAGCATCTGCGCCATGACCGAGGCGTTGACGCCCGGCACCGGGATGTAGGTGCCCAGCCGGAAGACGATCAGCGCCCCCAGCGTGAACCAGATTCGCTGCTTGAGCTCGGTCGCCTTCGAAAAGACCCCGAGATTGAGGTTTGCCGCGAGTTGCTCGGCCGCCGAAGCCATGGGGAACCCCCTTGCGCTATGCCGCCGGCGCCGCGTCCTTGCGCGCGACCGTCGTGGTCACGGTCCCGCCCGCCGCCGCCACCGCCGCCACCGCCGCGGCCGAGGCACCGGCGACCGTGATGGTCAGCGCCCGGGTCGCCTTGCCGCGCGCCAGCAGCCGCACGCCCGCCATCTTGCCGCCGCCGCGCAGCAGCCCGGCCGCCCGCAGCATCTCCTCGGTGATCGGCTGGGCCGCGTCCAGCTTGCCGGCGGCGATCGCCTTCTCCAGCGCGTCCAGGTTGACCGGCGCGTACTCCTTGCGGAACGGGTTCTTGAACCCGCGCTTGGGCAGGCGGCGGTAGATCGGCATCTGCCCGCCCTCGAAGCCGTTGATGGCCACGCCCTCGCGCGCCTTCTGGCCCTTCACGCCCTTGCCCGAGGTCTTGCCCTTGCCCGAGCCGATGCCGCGCCCGAGCCGCTTCGACTTCAGGCGCGCACCCGGATTGTCGCGCAGCTCGTTGAGTTTCATGTCAGGTCAGCTCCTCCACCTTCACCAGGTGGGCGACGGTGCGGATCATCCCGCGGATCGAGGGGGTATCCTCGAGTTCGCGGGACCGGCGGATCTTGTTGAGGCCGAGGCCGATCAGGGTTTCCCGCTGCCCGGGCTTGCGCCCGGCCGGGGAGGCGATCTGGGTGACGCGAACGCGCTTGCTGTCAGGCATTGGCCGGGGCCTCGGCGTCCTGGGTCACGGGGCCGACATCGCGGCGCGGGCCGAGCAGGTCGGAGACCTTCTTGCCGCGCCGGTTGGCCACCGAGCGCGGGCTGGCGCAGGCAGTCAGCGCGGCGAAGGTCGCCTTCACCATGTTGTGCGGGTTGCGGCTGCCGAGGGATTTCGCCACCACGTCGCCCATGCCCAGGCTTTCAAACACGGCGCGCAGCGGGCCGCCGGCGATGATGCCGGTGCCGGCCGAGGCCGAGCGCAGCACCACCGACCCGGCGCCGAAGCGGCCGGTGACGTCGTGGTGCAGGGTGCGGCCTTCCTTCATCGGCACCCGGATCATGGCGCGCTTGGCGCGCTCGGTGGCCTTGCGGATCGCCTCCGGCACCTCGCGGGCCTTGCCGGCGCCGTAGCCGACGCGGCCCTTCTGGTCGCCCACCACCACCAGGGCGGCGAAGGCGAAGCGGCGTCCGCCCTTCACCACCTTGGCGACGCGATTGATGGTGACCAGCTTGTCGACCAGGCCGTCATCGGCGTCGCGTTCGGAGTCCCGCTCGCGCCGGCGACCGCCTTCCCGTGGTTCACGTGCCATGCGTCAGGATCCTCAAAAGGAGAGTCCGCCCTCGCGGGCGGCTTCGGCCAGCGCCTTGACGCGGCCGTGATAGAGATAGGCGCCGCGGTCGAACACCACTTCCGTGATGCCGGCGGCCAGCGCGCGTTCCGCCACCAGCTTGCCGACCGCGCTGGCCGCGGCCTTGTCGGCGCCGGTGCGCAGGCTGCCGCGCAGCTGTTCGTCGCGGGAGCAGGCGGCGGCGAGGGTGCGGCCCTGGGCGTCGTCGATCACCTGGGCATAGATGTTCTTGCCCGAGCGGAACACCGACAGCCGGGGCCGCCCGCCGCTCTTTTGCCGCAGCGAAAACCGCAGGCGCGCGCGCCGGCGATCGCGAAGGTCCTGAACCGCGCTCATTTCTTCTTGCCTTCCTTGCGCCGGATGGTCTCGTCGGCGTAGCGCACGCCCTTGCCCTTGTAGGGTTCGGGGCCGCGGAAGCCGCGGATCTCGGCCGCCACCTGGCCGACCAGCCGGCGATCCGTGCCTTCCACCTTGACGGCGGTGGGGCGTTCGCAGGTGATCCGGATCCCCGGCGGGATCGGGAAGATCACGTCATGCGAGTAGCCGAGGTTGAGCACCAGCTTGTCGCCCTGCACCGCGGCGCGATAGCCGGTGCCGGTGATCTCCATCGCCTTGGCGAAGCCCTGCGAGACGCCCTTCACCATGTTGGCGACATGCGCCCGCGTGGTGCCCCACATCATCCGCGCCTGCCGGGTGCCGCCCTTCGGCGCCACGGTGACGCGGTTGCCCTCGACCCTGGTGTCCACCAGGTCGGTGAGGGTGAGCGCGAGTTCGCCGAGCTTGCCCTTGGCGGTCAGCCGGTCGCCGGCGATGGCGACCTGCACCCCCTGGGGAATCTCGACCGGGTATTTGCCGACACGTGACATGATGCGACCTCAGAACACGCGGCAGAGGACTTCGCCGCCGACATTGGCGGCCCGCGCCTCCGCATCGCTCATCACCCCGCGCGGGGTGGAGAGGATGGAGACGCCGAGACCGGCATAGACCCGCGGCAGGTCCTTGATGGCGGAATAGACGCGCCGGCCGGGGCGGGAGACGCGATGGATCTCCTTGATGACCGGCTCGCCTTCGTTATATTTCAGCTCGATGCGCAGCTGGGCGACGCCGGGGCGCAGCTCCTCGGCGGCGAAGCCGCGAATGTAGCCCTCGCGCTTCAGCACGTCCAGCACGTTGGCGCGGAACCGCGAGGCCGGCGCCACGCAGGACGAATGCCGCGCGTGCTGGGCGTTGCGGATGCGGGTGAGCATGTCCCCCAGGGGATCGGACATCGACATGGCGCTTCCCCTACCAGCTCGCCTTGACCATGCCGGGGATCTGCCCCGCCGAGGCCAGATCGCGCAGGATCACGCGCGAGAGCTTGAACTTGCGATAATTGCCGCGCGACCGCCCGGTCAGCTCGCAGCGCAGCCGCACCCGCACCGCCGCGCCGTTGCGCGGCAGCTGCGCGAGCTTGAGCGAGGCATTGAAACGGTCTTCCACCGGCAGCGTGCGATCCATCACGATCGCCTTCAGCGCCGCCCGCTTGCCCTTGTCGCGTGCCGCCAGGCGTGCCCGGTGGTTGTTGCGATTGACCTGGGAGGTCTTGGCCATTCTCTGTCCTTGCCTGTGGAACCTGTCAGGAAACGCCCTGGCGGTTTTCCGAACTCACGCCGCGAACGGAAGGTCGAACGCCTTGAGCAGCGCCTTCGCTTCCGCATCCGTCTTCGCCGTGGTGACGAACACGATGTCCATCCCGCGGATATCATCGACCTGGTCGTAGTTGATCTCGGGGAAGATGATCTGCTCCCGAAGACCCATGGCGAAGTTGCCACGCCCGTCGAAACCCTTGCCCGTGATGCCGCGGAAATCGCGCACCCGCGGCAGGGCGATGGTGATCAGCCGGTCGAGGAACTCGTACATCCGCGCCTTGCGCAGCGTC
>JAJYFW010000004.1 GCA_021785335.1 Pseudomonadota bacterium | reverse complement strand
GAATATCCCCAGGCGCCGTGAATCAGCCAGCGCGAGGCGAAGCCGGCGACGTGGCTCGCCACGATGGTGAGCTGCAGGTAGCCGCGGATGATATCGACGCGCGTGTCGCGCGGCGGGCGGCGCAGCGAACCGGCGGCGGGCGGCGGGGGGCGTCGGGGCAGCAGGCGCATGGGCGCGTCGGGTTCCACGGTCTCGGGTCCACGGTCTCGGGTTCCACGGTCAGGGGCCTGCCCGCCGCATCATGCGCGGCCGCCCCAACCATCTTCGCACACGGCGAGGGAAAGGTTTCGTGGTCCGCCGGTTCCTATTTCTTAAGCCAGCGCAGCAGGGGCAGCGCCAGGCGCACCAGCGCGGGCGTGGTCGTCGGGCGCAGCAGCCGCCGGTCGTAGCCGGCGAAGCGCCGGTCGTTCTCGGCGAGGCAGATCGTCATCAGCTCCGCGGCGCCGACATCGACGTCGCTCACCGCCTTGCTGCCGGTGATGGTGAAATTATTGTCCTGCGTGCTGGGTTTCGCCTTGCCGTCGTCCATGCCGCGCGCGATGCCCATCCGCTCCCAGGCGAGGAACGCCCACACCGCGAGCACGCGCAGCTCGAACCACGGCCGCCTCCACCAGGGGATATGGCGGCGGTGCCAGGCGAGCCAGTTGGCGAACAGCAAGATGTGGCGCGCCTCTTCCTGGATCACCGGCTCGAACGTCTCCACCAGCTCCGGCGGGAAGAAGGCGCTGCGCCGCGCCAGCTCGAACAGGCCGAACGCGAAGAAGCTGTCGATGCACTCGCTGAAGCCGGTGACCAGATAGGCCCACTCGGTGTCGCGCGGCTCGATGTAGGGCGGCTCCTTCTCGAGCGCGATGCCGTAGGCCGCGACGAGGTGGGAGAGCACCACCTTGTGCCGCCCCTCCTCCCAGCCGTTGAGCTCGACCGCCTTGCCCCAGACGCGGTCGGCCGAGGCGCGGGCGTAGGAGAGCATGCGCAGCCGCGCCTTGCCCTCGGTCTGCACCGCGATGTCCCAGATCGGCAGGTTGACCAGCCGCTCGCGCGCCTGTGCGTCGAGCTTCGGCCAGTCGATGATCGAGGGTTTGTAGGGGTTGAACGTGTCGCGGAACATTGCCCAGCACGCGTCGCGGTGGGCGTCGCTGCCGATGGCGAAGGGCGCCTCGGCCTGCCAGTGCCGCGCCCGCGCGTCCGCCGCGGCGATGGTCGCCTCGTCGGCCTCCCCGCGCATGGCGAGCGCGAGGCCGAAGGGCGGCGGCATTAGCTCCTCGATCGTCGCGGACATCTCTCCCGCCTATATCGCGACCCGCACTCCCATTTCGATCACGCGGTCGGAGGGGATGCGGAAGAACTCCGTCGCCGGCACCGCGTTGCGCGCCATCAGCAGGAACAGCGCCAGCCGCCACCTCGGCATCTTCGGCGTCGAGGCCGGGACCAGCGTCTCGCGGTTGAGGAAGTAGCTGGCCTGCATCGGGTCGTAGTCGATCCCGTAGTCGCCTAGGGCCGCGAGGTCGCGCGGCAGGTTGGGGCTTTCCATGAACCCGTAGCGAACGATGACGCGGTGAATGCCCGGGCCCAGCTGCGCGACGGTGCTGCGCTCCTCCGCCGGCACCTCGGGAACGTCCTCGTTGAGCACGGTCACGAACAGCACCTGCTCGTGCAGCACCTTGTTGTGCTTGAGGTTGTGCAGCAGCGCCGCCGGCACATAGTCCTGGTTGCCGGTGAGGAAGACGGCCATTCCCGGCACCCTGATCGTCCGCGAGCTCGGCAGCCGTGCCACGAACGAGGCGAGCGGCAGGCTGTCGGATTTCCAGCGTGCCAGCAGCAGCTCGCGCCCGCGCCGCCAGGAGGTGATCATCGCCATCAGCACCACGGCGATGGCCAGCGGCACCCAGCCGCCCTCGAAGAATTTCAGCAGGTTGGCGATGAAGAACAGCAGGTCGAGGATGAACAGCCCGCCGAACGCGCCGATCGCCGCCGGCCGCGACCAATGGAACTGCCGCCGGAATACCACGATCGCCAGCATGCCGGTGCAGATGAACGTCCCGGTCACCGCGATGCCGTAGGCCGAGGCCAGCGCGTTCGAGCTCCTGAACGACAGCACCAGCACCAGCACGCCCACCATCAGCATGGTGTTGATCTGCGGCACGTAGATCTGGCCTTCCTCCTCGGCGGAGGTGTGCAGCACCGCCATGCGCGGCAGCAGGCCGAGCTGCATGCTTTGCCGCGCTATGGAGAAGGCGCCGGAGATCAGCGCCTGGCTCGCGATCACGGTGGCCATCGTCGCGAGGATGACCATGGGCAGCTGCAGCCAGCCCGGCGCGAGCAGGTAGAACGGGTTCACCGCCGCCTTGGGGTGGTCCAGCACCAGCGCGCCCTGGCCGAAATAGTTCAGCACCAGCGAGGGCAGCACGAAGGTAAGCCAGGCGCGGCGGATCGGGGCCCGGCCGAAATGCCCCATGTCGGCGTAAAGCGCCTCCGCCCCGGTCACCGCCAGCACGACGGAGCCGAGCGCGAGGAAGGCGAGCCCGCGGTGGATGACCAGAAGCTCGATCCCGTAGCTCGGCGACAGTGCCATGGCCACGAACGGGTGGGTGACGATCTGCGCGAGCCCGAGCACGCCGATGACCAGGAACCAGACCACCATGACGGGCCCGAACAGCCGCCCGACCGTGCCGGTGCCGCGGGACTGGATGAGGAACAGGCCGATGATGATGGCGACCGAGATCGGCAGCACCACGGCCTTCAGGCTCGGGGCAACCACCTCAAGCCCCTCCACCGCCGAGAGGACGGAGATCGCGGGCGTGATCACGCCGTCGCCGAACAGGAGGCAGGCGCCGGCGATGCCGAGCAGCGCCAGCATCGCGCGCGTCCGCTCGCCCTTCGCGACGCGTTGCGCCAGCGCCATAAGCGCTAGGATGCCGCCCTCGCCGCGGTTGTCGGCGCGCATCACCAGCAGCACGTATTTGACGGTGACGATGAGGACCAGTGACCAGAAGATCAGCGACAGGATCCCGAGCACTTCCCAGCGGTGGAAGCCGGTCTTGGTGAAATGCTCGAGGCTGGTCTGGAACGCGTAGAGCGGCGACGTGCCGATGTCGCCATACACGACCCCGAGCACGCCGAGCAGGGCTGCCGTGGGGATCGCCTTGCGGGATGAGGCCGAGGCCAGGGACGTGCTCACGCCCGCGCTGATTACGCCCGCTTCATGCTGCGGTGCAAGATACCGCTACCGCGCGCCGAAGATGGCTGTTCCCACGCGCACGCGTGTCGCCCCGTGCGCGATGGCGGCCTCGAAGTCCCCGCTCATCCCCATGGAGAGCCCGGCGAGCCCGTGCCGCGCGGCACAGGCGGCGAGCCACGAGAAATGTGGCGCTGGGTCGGCCTCGGCCGGCGGGATGCACATCAGCCCCTCCAGCAGGGTGCCGAAGCGCTTGCGGCCCGCCTCGATGAAGGCATCGGCCTCCGCCGTCGCGACGCCGCCCTTCTGCGGTTCGTCGCCGACATTCACCTGTATATAGAGTCGCGGGCAGTGCCCCTCCTGCTGCGCCGCCTTTTCGATGGCGTCCGCGAGGTGTGGCCGGTCCAGGCTCTCGATCACCTGCGCCACCCGCACCGCGTCGCGCGCCTTGTTGGTCTGCAGGCCGCCGATGATGGCAAGCTCCGTCCCCGTCGCCGCCGGCCCGAGCGCCGCCCATTTCGCCACCGCCTCCTGCACCCGGTTCTCGCCGAAATGGCGCTGCCCGGCGGCGATCGCGGCGAGCACGGCCTCGGCGGGATGGGTCTTGGACACCGCGACCAGCGTCACCGCGGCGGGATCGCGGCCGGCCCTGGCGGCGGCGGCATGGACGCGGGCCTGGACGGCGGCGAGCCGGTCCGCGATGGTCGGCGTGGATGCGGATGGTTCCATGGACGGCAAGCTCATCTCCTGGGCGAGGGCGGTCAAGCGCCGCAGGCGCGTCCGCCACCCGGTTCTCTGGCTGTTCACGGATTCGCGGGGGCCGGACCCGCTGGAATTCGCCCGCGTGGCGCCGCGCGGTCTCTGCGGCATCGTTCTGCGCCACGACGCGGACCCGGATCGCGCGCGGCTCGCGCGGGCCATCGCGAGGGTCTGCCGCGAGCGCGGCCTGGCGCTGACCATCGCGGGCGACTGGCGCCTGGCTCGCGCGGCGGGCGCCGGCCTGCACCTGCGCGACGGACGCAAGCCGCCGCACGCACCGCCGGGCTGGCGGCTGCTGACCAGTTCCGCGCACGGCGCTGCGAGCCTGCGCCGCGCCCGCGCCGCCGGGGCGCTGGTTTTCCTCTCTCCCGCCTTTCCCACCGCGAGCCATCCGGGATCCCCGGCGCTTGGGCCGCTGCGCTGGTCCCGGCTCGCCGGGGGCGGTGCGGCCATGGCCGACGAGTGTGTCGGCGCGCCCGGGGTCGGCGCGCAGGGTCTCACTGCCCCGGGGGTCGCGGCGCTGGGCGGCATCACCGGCCGGACGATCCGCCTGCTGCCGCGCGCCGTTGCCGCCGGCGCCATTGGCGCGCTGGCGACCCGCTGACAACGGCCGTGGGAAGTCCCGGGCGGCCCGGCTATTTGCGATACCAAGAACAAATTCGAGCAGAAAAACACAATGCCGTGCAAATCGGCGCCCATGCCGCTGGCGCGGACGACGCGGCTGATACCGTATCACTTTGTAACGCTTGATTGATCTCCATCAATGTGGAGACAGCCGCTGGTTTTTATTTTATATATATCGCCGCGCCCGGCCGCTTTCGCTGTCTGCTGTCGGTCATATTGCAGGGGGAGAACCCGATAAGAGCGACAGCCGGAGCATCACCATGCGCCGTTTTCTCAGCGCCGCGACCGCGCTTGCCGCGGTTGCCCTTTCCGTTCAGGCCGCCGCCCAGACACCCGCCTCCGGCCTTCAGGCTGGCCTGGGCGGGGACCCGGTGATCTTCGGGCCGACGTCCTCCTACCCTGCCCCCGCCAGCCTGCCGGGCGAGATCCGGTTCTATTTCCGCGGCCGCCTGCACTTCGACATGATGGCCGGCGGCGACAGCCTCGACCACGGCAACGGGACCAAGTCCGGCAACGTCTATTTCGGCGAGTACGCCCGCCTCTACACCGGCTTCGAGGGCACGGCGGCCAACGGGTTGAAGTTCGGCGCCTTCCTCGAGGTGCGGCAGCACAGCCTCGCGACACCTTCCGCGGCTGCGTTTGGCGATGCGAACCTGTTCTTCCGCCGCGAGACCGGCTACCTCAAGGGTGGCTGGGGCGAGTTCCGCTTCGGCCAGACCGACGGCGCTTCCGGCCTGTTCCTTACCGGCACGTTCGAGAACTTCGACGACGGCGGCTGGAACAGCTCCGACCTGCCGAGCCTGTTCAGTTCCAACGCCGTCATCGTCTGGCCGTACGAGGACACCGGCGCCTATTACGGCACGTCCAAGGTGGTCTACCTCTCGCCGCGCTTCGGCGGCTTCGATTTCGGCGTTGCGTATGAGCCCAATGCCTCCGGCTCCGGCGAGGCGAACTGCGCCAGTGCCGCCCTCGGCGGCGCGGAGTGCCCGCGTGCCTCGACCATCGCCGGGCCCGCCGCCGCGCAGTACCGGCGCAACATGTTCGATGTCGTGGGCCGCTACACCGGCGCGCTGGGCCCGGTCGGCGTCACGGCGACCCTCGGCGCGCTGACCGCCGGGCACGTCAACAACACCGCCGCGCCGGCCTCCGACCCCACCGTTATCCAGACCGGCCTCGTCCTCAGCTATGGCGGCCTCGCGGTCGGCGGCAACTTCCTGACCGGCAACATCAACGGCAGCTTCGTTCCCTTGCCCGAGGGCGGCCGGCATGAAACCGCCTGGATCGCCGGCACCTCCTATGCCGCCGGCCCCTTCGTCGTCGGCGCGGCGGTGAACGGCACCGACTACCAGGGCGCGATGGGCCCGGGCATCGGCGGGCGGCACGAACTGGGCATCGCCGTCGGCGGCACCTACGCCTGGGCGCCCGGTACCGCGGTCTACCTGTCGTTCCTGTATGGGAAGCGCCACCAGGCCGGATACGACTTCGGGGCCGGCGCCCCTGGCGCGGGCTCGAACAGTACCTCGGCGATGGGCGTTCTGATCGGCAACAGCTTCAATTGGTAAATCAGCCCGATCAACGGGTAAGCTCGCGCGGCTAACGCCTTACGGAAGTTGTGGCATTCACGCCACAGTGTTCCGCGAACGTCACGCATGGACCCGGTCGAGCATTGCGGCAGGGTCACCCTTCCATCAATAATCTGGACTCTGAGCCCGGCTGCTCCAGGTGCGCCCCTTCTGGGGGGTTCTTCGTTTGGGTCGCACCAGCAACGGAGCGGGGTTCATTCCGCCGGCGCGGCCGGCATAACGAGGAGAAATAAATGCGCAAGCTCCTTATGACCGCAACGGCAGTGGCCGGCGTGATGGGTCTGGCTGTTGCCGCCCACGCGGCGCCCACCGGCAGCGGCATGCAGTCTGGGCTGGGCGGCGATTCCGTCCCGTTTGCTGCGACGTCTTCGCTTCCGGGCCCGACCGGCCTTCCCGGCCAGGTCCAGTTCTACTTCCGCGGCCGTCTGCACACCGACTTCATGGTCGGCGGCGACAGCCTCGACAACCGCGGCGGCACCAAGTCTGGCAACGTCTACTTCGGTGAGTATGCCCGTCTCTACAGCGGCTTCGAGGGCGTCGCCGCGAACGGGCTGAAGTTCGGCGCCATGCTGGAAGTGCGCACGAACGGCGGCAGCGCGGCTCCGTTCGGCAATGCCAACCTGTATTTCCGCCGCGAGCTTGGGTACCTGCAGGGCAACTGGGGCACGTTCCGCTTCGGCCAGGCCGACCAGGTCCTGGGTCTGTTCCAGACCGGCGGCTTCGAGAACTTCGACGACGGCGGATGGAACGGCGACCTGCCGGTCCTGTTCTCGGGCAATGCGCAGCTGAACTGGCCGACCCCGGAAGACGGTGGCGCGTACGGCACCAGCAGCATCTCCTACATCTCGCCGTCCTTCTCCGGCTTCGACTTCGGCATCAGCTACGAGCCGAACGACACCGGCAGCGGTGAGGCGCAGTGCGGGCCGGTCTCGTGCAACCGCAACTCGACGATCGCGACCGGTGGCCAGGCTCGTCGCAACGCGGTGCAGGTTGTCGGCCGTTACCAGGGCGACATGGGCCCGGCGAAGATCACCGCCGAGCTCGGCGGCTGGGCCGCTGGCCACGTGCACGTCACGGAAACGCCGGCTTCGAATCCGTCGATGGTTATCGGCGGCCTGACGGTGGCAGTCGGCGGCTGGGCCGTTGGCGGCACCGTTATCACCGGCAACACGGCGCTGGCCTATGGCTCGCTCGTGCCGCTGGCGAAGGGCAGCAAGCACGAGATGTCGTTCATCGCGGGCACGTCCTACGCGTTCGGGCCGTTCATCGTGGGCGCTTCGTACCTCGACATGACCTCGGATGGCGCCCACACGGGCTTCACCCGTCATGAGGTGGGTATCGCCGCGGGCGGCACCTATGCCTGGGCGCCGGGCACCGCCGCGTTCGTGTCGTTCCTGTACGGCCACCGCCACCAGGTCGGCTATGACTTCGCCTCTGGTAAGGTTGGTAGCCTTGACTCGAACAACACGTCCGCGATGGGCATGCTGATCGGCAACACGTTCAACTGGTAATCGCCAGCCTGGACGCGGCTACCGGGGGCGGCAGGGCAACCTGCCGCCCCTTTCTTTTGCGCGGAGCCTCGCGGGCTGGGAGCCTGGAAATCGCCACGGCCCTGCTCTAGAACCCGCGGACCGACTCCAGGGAATGTCCATGCCATCTCGCCTGCTGACCGCGACCCTCCTGCTGCTGCCGCTGGCGCTTGCCGGATGCAGCGGCGGCAAAATACTCCCCGACAGCGCCTACAACGGTCCGCTCCAGCGGGGGCCGGGCGCGAACGCAGGCAGCATCTTCGGCGGCCAGGGCCTGACCTGGAACCTCGGAGGCAGCGGCAACGCCGCGAGCCAGGGCTCGGCGATCGGCGTCAACGCCTATCTCTGGCGCGGCGCGCTCGACACGCTTTCCTTCATGCCGCTGGCCTCCGCCGACCCGTTCGGCGGCGTCATCATCACCGACTGGTACCACCCGCCGGGCTCGTCCAACGAGCGCTTCAAGGCGACGGCCTATATTCTGGGCCAGCAGCTGAGCGCCGGCGCGCTGCGCATCGTGCTCTATCGCCAGGTGCTCGAGGGCGGCCACTGGGTGGACGCCCAGGTGGACCCCGCGGTGCAGACCGCGCTCGAGAACCGGGTGCTGGACCGCGCCCGGCAGTTGCGCCTGGCGTCCACCGGCCAGAGCTGAGACAGCTCTGCGTCCGGCCGCCGCGGCGCGCGGCCGGCGTGGACGCGATGCGGCGCGGGTTCTAGAAACCCGTCATGGACAGCCCGAACACGAACGCGGCCGAGCAGGCCGCGCGCTACGATTTCCGTGCCCACGAGCCGCGCTGGCAGGCCGCCTGGGCGGAGCGCAAGCTTTTCCGCGCCGAGGACAAGCCGCGCTCCGGCCGGCGTAAATACTACGTCCTCGAAATGTTCCCCTACCCCTCGGGCCAGATCCACATGGGCCATGTGAGGAACTACACCCAGGGCGACCTGGTGGCGCGCTTCCGCCGCGCCGGGGGCTGCGACGTGATGCACCCGATGGGCTGGGACGCGTTCGGCCTGCCCGCGGACAATGCGGCGCGGGAGCGCGGCGTGAGCCCGAAAGACTGGACCTACGCCAACATCGCCGCGATGAAGGCGGAGATGAAGCGCATGGGCCTCTCGCTCGACTGGTCGCGCGAGTTCGCCACCTGCGATCCCGAGTATTACGGCCAGCAGCAGCGCCTGCTGCTCGCCTTCCATCGCGCGGGCCTGCTGGACCGGCAGTCCTCGCTGGTCAACTGGGACCCGGTGGACCAGACGGTGCTCGCCAACGAGCAGGTGATCGACGGGCGCGGCTGGCGCTCCGGCGCCGTGGTGGAGAAGCGCCGGCTCTGGCAGTGGTGCCTGCGCATCACGCGCTACGCGCCGGAACTGCTCGACGCGCTTGCCACGATGGACCGCTGGCCGGAGCGCGTGCGGCTGATGCAGGCCAATTGGATCGGCCGCAGCGACGGCGCGGAGGTGCGTTTCGACCTCGAGACGCCGGTCGCGGGCCAGGATTCTGTCACCGTCTTTACCACCCGGCCGGACACGCTGTTCGGCATGAGCTTCCTCGCGATCGCGCCCGAGCACCCGATCGCGGCGGCGCTGGCGGCCGGGGACAAGGCGATGGCCGATTTCATCGCGGAATGCCGCGCCGGCGGCACCTCCGAGGTGGAGATCGAGACGGCCGAGAAGAAGGGCAGGGACACCGGGCTTCGGGTGCGCCACCCGTTCACCGGCGAGACCTACCCGGTCTGGATCGCCAATTTCGTGCTGATGGAATACGGCACCGGCGCCATCTTCGGCTGCCCGGCGCATGACCAGCGCGACCTCGACTTCGCGCGCAAGTATCGCCTGCCGGTCCCACCGGTGGTGCTGCCGGAGGGCAAGGACGCGGCCAGCTTCACCATCGGCGCCGAGGCCTGGACCGGGACGGGGCGCATCGTCAACTCGCAGTTCCTGAACGGTCTCGCGGCACCGGACGAGGCCAGGCGCGCCGCCATCGCGGAACTGGAGCGGCGCGGCAGCGGCACCGGCAAAACCACGTGGCGCCTGCGCGACTGGGGTATCTCCCGCCAGCGGCCGTGGGGCTGCCCGATCCCGATGATCCATTGCGATGCGTGCGGCATCGTGCCGGTGCCGGAAAAGGACCTGCCGGTGCTGCTGCCGGACGATCTCGACTTCAAGGTGCGCGGCAACCCGCTCGATTCCCATCCGACATGGAAGCACGTCGCCTGCCCGTCCTGCGGCAAGGCGGCCCTGCGCGAGACCGACACCTGCGACACCTTCGTCGATTCGTCGTGGTATTTCGCGCGCTTCTGCTCGCCCGGGGCGCCCACCCCGCTGGACCGGGAGGCTGCGGACCACTGGCTGCCGGTTGACCAGTATGTCGGCGGCATCGAGCACGCGATCCTGCACCTGCTCTACGCGCGCTTCTTCACCCGCGCGATGGCCGACCTCGGCATGCTCGCGGCGAAGGAGCCGTTCGCGGGCCTGTTCACCCAGGGCATGGTGACGCATGCGAGCTATCGCGCGCCGGACGGCGCCTGGCTCGCGCCCGAGGAGGTGCGCCTCAACGCGGACGGCAGCGCCACGGTGCTCGCGACCGGTGCCGCCGCGGAGATCGGGCGCATCGAGAAGATGAGCAAGTCGAAGCGCAACACCGTCTCGCCCGATGCGATCATCGATCGCTACGGCGCGGACACCGCGCGCTGGTTCGTGCTCGCCGACAACCCGCCCGAGCGCGACATGGAGTGGACGGAGGCCGGGGTCGCCGGCGCCGCGCGCTTCATCCAGCGGCTGTGGCGCACGTTGGACGGAATTTCCGAGCCCGGCGCCGCGCCGGCTTCGTTCGGTGCCGAGGCGCGCGCGCTTCGCCGCGCCACGCATGCGACAATCGAGGCGGTGACCTCCGCGATCGAGGTGTTCGGCTTCAACGTCGCCGTCGCGCGCATCCACGAGCTCGCCAACGCGCTGGCGGATGCGCCGGCGGAAGGCGAGGGCATGGCGTTCGCCCGCGCCGAGGCGGCGGATGTGCTGATCCGCCTCATTGCGCCGATGATGCCGCACCTCGCGGAGGCGCTGCACGAGCGGCGCGCGCCCGCGAGCGGGACGCTGGTCGCGGAGATGGCCTGGCCGGTACACGACGCGGCGCTCGCCGCACCCGAGAGCGTGACCATCGCGGTGCAGGTCGGCGGCAAGCTGCGCGGCACGATCGCGGTGGCGCCGGACGCGCCGGAGGAAGCGGTGCTCGCCGCGGCGGAGGCGGAGCCGAACGTGGCGCGCACCATCGCGGGCAAGCGCATCGTCAAGCGCATCCACGTGCCGGGGCGCATCGTGAACCTGATCGTCGCCGGCTGAACGCCAGCGGCGCGCGGCGCGTGTGCCCGGTTCCGCCACGGCGCGCGGGCCGCTACACTCCGCGCGTGAAGCGCGCGCTCCCTGTCCTGGCCCTGCTTGCCCTTGCCGGCTGTGGCTTTCATCCCGTCTATGCAACGCGCGGCGCCACCGCCCCCGCGGTCGCCGGCCTTTCGCAGATCGACGTCGCCCTTATCCCGGAACGCTTCGGCCAGCTCACCCGCGAGGCGTTGCAGGCGCGGCTCGAGCAGGACGGCGCGGGCACGAGCCACCGGTTCCGCCTCGTCACGAATCTGGGCCTCGCAACCGACGCGATTGGCGTGCGGCCGGACTCGGTGCCGACGCATGTCCGCCTGATCGGCACCGCGAGCTGGACCCTCACGTCGGAGGGCCCGACGGGCGCAACGCTCGCCCACGGCACCGCGCGCGATGTCGACGGCTACGACGTCATCGACCAGCAGTACTTCGCGGCGGACCTGGCGAACGAGGCGGTGCAGCGGCGCATCGCGAAGGCGCTGGCCAGCCAGATCGCCCTGCAGCTCGCGCTCTATTTCGAGAAACACCCGCCCCCGCCGACATGATGCAGTCGTCCCCATGACGCACCGCACGCGATGAAGATCGAGCCGCGCCAGGCGGAACGCTTCCTGCGCGACCCCGGCGCCATCCGGGTGGTGCTGCTGCACGGCGAGGACGAGGGCCTGATCCGCGAGCGCGCCGCCGCCCTTGCCCGGCGGGTCCTCGGCTCGCTCGACGACCCGTTCCGCTATGTCGAGCTCGCGCGCGAGGAAGCGGCGCGCCTCGCCGAGGAGATGACGGCGCTTTCGCTCACCGGTGGACGCCGGGTGGTGCGGCTGCGCGAGGCGGGGGACGGCGTCGCGGGCTCCGTCGCCGCGGCGCTCGCGGGTCCGGGCGAGGCATTGCTGATCCTGGAGGGGCCGGGACTCACCGGCCGCTCGAAACTGGTCACCCAGCTCACCAAGGCCGCCGACGCCGCGGTGCTCGGTTGCTACGCGGAGGAGGGCAGGGCGCTGGAGGACACGATCGGCGCCATCCTCGGCGCGCATCGTGTGACCGCGACGCCCGATGCGCTTGCCTTCCTCGCCGGCCAGCTGGGCGCCGACCGCGCCGTCACCCGCGCCGAGGTGGAGAAACTGGCGCTCTACGCGGGCGATTCCGGCCGGGTGACGCTGGCCGACGCCGAGGCCGTGATTGGCGAGGCCTCCGGCCTGTCGCTGGACGACGCCATCCACGCCGCCGCGGAGGGCGATGCCGAGACCGCCGACCGCGCGCTCGCCCGCGCCATGGCCGAGGGCGCGAACCCGGTGCAGGTGGTCCGCTCGGCGCTGCCGCTGTTCCAGCGCCTGGCCCGCGCCGCCCTCGGGATGCGCGAGGCGGGGCAGAATGCCGCGGAGGCGGTGCGCGGGATCCGCCCGCCCGTCTTCTTCAAGCGGGAGCGCCAGCTCGTCCGCGCGCTGGAGCGCTGGTCGGCGCCGGCGCTGGAAGCCGCCTGCACCGCGTTGTGGGAGACCGAGCGCGAGATCAAGCGCACCGGCACCCCCGCCGAGACCCTCGCCCGCCAGCGCCTGCTCGGCCTCGCACGCCAGGCACGAACCCCCAGCCGGAAGGAAACAAGATGATTGTGGTGACGACGGAAAACGTGGCCGGCCATCGCGTGCGCGAGACGCTGGGCCAGTGCTTCGGCGTGGTGGTGCGCAGCCGTGGCATCGGCGGCAACATCGCGGCGGGGCTGCGCTCGATCGTGGGCGGAGAAATCAAGGAATACACCGACATGCTGGAGGAAGCGCGCCGCCACGCGCTGGACCGCATGGTCGCCAACGCGACGGAAATGGGCGCCAACGCGGTGCTGATGATGCGCTTCGACTCCTCGGAGATCGGGCAGACGATGAGCGAGATCGTGGCCTACGGCACCGCCGTGGTGCTGGAGCCGGCGTGACCCTGCGCGACGCGGTCTTCATCATCGGCCTGCTGCTGCTGGCTGGCGGTGTCGTTGCGGTCATCGCCGGCGCGGGCCTGGCGGGGATCGGCCCGATCATCGCGGGTTCCGCGGTCGTGCTCGGCACGGTGTTCGAGCAGCGGGGGCGTACGGACAACGAGCGGCCCGGCCCCGGCTGGGAGCGCACCGGCGAGCGCTTTCGCGAGCCGGACGGCAAGGTTGTCGACGTCTGGTTCAACCAGGCGACGGGCGAGCGGCGTTACGTGAAAAGATAAGGAGGCCGCGCGAGCGGCGTGCCCCTGGCGAGGCAGCCGCTATCCCCGCGCCACGATCAGTTTCGCGGCAGGCGCAGCGTGGTTGGCGCGTCCGGGTTCTGCGCGCGGTGGCGCAGCAGGTGGTCGGCAAGCACGCAGGCCAGCATCGCCTCGCCCACCGGCACGGCGCGGATGCCGACGCAGGGGTCGTGGCGGCCCCTGGTCACGATCTCGGTCTCGTGCCCCTCGACATCGACAGTCCGCCGGGGGGACAGGATGGAACTTGTCGGCTTGACCGCGAAGCGGGCGACGATCGGCTGCCCGGTGGCGATGCCGCCCAGGATGCCGCCCGCATGATTGGCGAGGAAGCGGACCTCCCCGCCTTCCATCCGCATCTCGTCGGCGTTTTCCTCGCCCGAGAGTTCCGCGGCGGCGAACCCGTCGCCGATCTCCACGCCCTTGACCGCGTTGATGCTCATGAGCGCGGCGGCGATGTCCGCGTCGAGCTTGCCATAGACCGGCGCACCCAGGCCCGGCGGCACGCCTTCCGCGACGACTTCGATCACGGCGCCGCAAGAAGATCCGGATTTTCGAACGCCGGCCAGATAGGATTCCCAGGTCTCCGCAGCCGTCTTGTCCGGACAAAAGAACGAATTGCTATCGACTTCCGCCCAGTCCCAGCGTGAGCGGTCGATCCTGTGTGGCCCCATCTGGACCAGCGCCCCGCGGATGGTCGTGCCGACGAGAATCTTCCTCGCGATGGCGCCCGCCGCAACGCGCATCGCTGTTTCGCGCGCCGACGACCTTCCGCCGCCGCGATAATCACGGATTCCGTATTTTGCAAAGTAAGCGATGTCGGCGTGCCCGGGACGGAACCTGGCGGCAATCTCCGCGTAATCGCGTGAACGCTGGTCCGTGTTCTCGATGACGAGTGAGATCGGTGTTCCCGTCGTCATTCCGTCGAAAACCCCGGAGACAATGCGGACGGCGTCGGCTTCCTGCCGTTGCGTCGTGAATTTTGACGATCCCGGCCGGCGCCGGTCAAGGAAGGGCTGGAGATCGGCCTCGGACAGCGGGATGCGCGGTGGGCAGCCATCCACGACGGCGCCGATCGCGGGCCCGTGGCTCTCGCCCCAGGTCGTCACGCGGAACAGGTGGCCGAAACTGTTGTGCGACACAGTCGGCGCTCAGCCGGCCACCGCGATATCCGGGGCGTCCGGGTTCTTCATTCCGACCACATGGTAGCCGGCGTCCACATGGTGCACCTCGCCGGTCACGCCGGAGCCGAGCTCCGAAAGCAGATACAGCGCCGCGCCCCCGACCTCGCCGATTGTGACGTTGCGCCGCAGCGGCGCGTTCAGCTGGTTCCAGCGCAGGATGTAGTGGAAATCCCCGATCCCCGAGGAGGCAAGGGTTCGGATCGGGCCGGCGGAGATGGCGTTCACCCGCACACCCTGCCCGCCGAGATCCGCCGCGAGGTAGCGCACGGAGGCCTCGAGCGCCGCCTTCGCGATCCCCATGACGTTGTAGTGGGGCATCACCCGCTCGGCGCCGAGGTAGGAGAGGGTCAGCAGTGCGCCGCCCTCCGGCATCATGGCGGCGGCCCGACGCGCAACGGCAGCGAAGGAATAGCAGGAAATGTCGAGCGCCTGCAGAAAGGCCTCTCGCGGCGTGTCGACATAGCGGCCGCGCAGGTACTGTTTGTCGGCGAATCCAATGGCGTGGACCAGGAAATCGATCTGGCCCCAGCGGCTCGCGAGGTCGGCGAAGGTGGCGTCGATC
>JAJYFW010000284.1 GCA_021785335.1 Pseudomonadota bacterium | reverse complement strand
CCGTCGAGATGCTGAAGAACCGTATCGCGGAGGAGGTTTTCGGCCGCCGCTTCAGCCAGCGCCCGCCGCGCGCCTCCGGCACGGCATCGGAATGACTGCGATGCGCCCCGCGCCCGAGGCGCTGCTGGCACCGCGCAGCATCGCCATCGTCGGCGCCTCGGACGATCTCTCCAAGACCGCCTCCCGCCCGCTGCGCTACCTGCGCGAGGCGGGGTTCGCGGGCGATGTCTATCCCGTCGCCCGGCGCGCGACGGTGCTGGGCGAGCGTGCGTACCCAAGCCTCGATGCGTTGCCGCAACGTCCGGATCATGCCTTCATCCTGCTGCCGGCGGAAGGCGCGATGGCGGCGGTCGCGGACTGCGCGCGGCTCGGCATTTCCGTCGCCACCGTGCTCGCGGGCGGGTTTTCGGAGGCGGGGCCGGAGGGCGCGGCGCGCGAGGCGCGGTTGCGCGCGAGCCTCGCCGGCAGTGCCACGCGTCTGCTCGGGCCCAACAGCATCGGGCTCGCCAACCTGCACCGCGGCATGGTGCTCACCGCCAATGCCGCCTTCGCCGAGCGCGACCTGCCGCGCGGCGGGCTGTTCGTCGCCTCCCAGAGCGGCAGCATGATCGGTGCGCTGCTCTCGCGCGGCAAGGCGCGCGGCATCGGCTTCGCGGGCCTGGTTTCCGTGGGGGCGGAGGCGGATCTCGACATCGGCTCCATCTGCGCGGCCACGCTCGCCGACCCTGAGGTGACCGCCTACCTGCTGTTCCTCGAGACCTTGCGCGCGACACCCGCGCTGCGTGCCTTCGCGGTCGCGGCGGCGGAGCGCGGCAAGCCGGTCGTCGCCTACAAGCTCGGCCGCTCGGCGGAGGCCGCGGAGCTCGCGCTCTCCCACACCGGCGCGCTGGCCGGGGAGGACGACGTTACGGATGCGTTCCTTCGCGATTGCGGTATCGCGCGTGTCGAGACGCTGGAGGGCCTGCTGGAAGCACCCGCGTTGCTCCACCGCCTGCCCATCCGCGAGCGCGGCGCGCGCAAGCCGGCCGTCGGCGTGGTCACCACCACGGGCGGAGGCGCGGCGATGGTGGTGGACCAGCTGGGCGTGCGCGGGGTTTCCGTGCAGCCGCCCGCGCCGGCCACGCGCGAGCGGCTCGCCGCTTCCGGCGTCGACCCCGGCCATAGCCGCATCCTGGACCTCACGCTCGCCGGCACGCGCCCGGAAGTGATGCGCCCGGCGCTGGATGCGCTGCTCGCCGCACCGGAATTCGATCTGGTGATCGCGGTCACCGGTTCCTCCGCGCGCTTCCAGCCGGAACTCGCGGTGCAGCCGGTGGCAGATGCCGCGAAGGGCGGCGCGCCGCTCGCCTCCTTCTGCGTGCCGGAGGCGCCGAAGGCACTCGCGATGCTGGCCGAGGCCGGCGTTCCCGCCTTCCGCACGCCGGAGGCCTGCGCCGACGCCGTTGCCGCCGCGTTCGCGAGGCGCATGCCGCGCGCGTTGCCGTCCACGCCCCCGGCGACGGGTCCGCGACGGCGGCTCGACGAGGCCGAAGCCTATGCGCTGCTGGCGGAAGTCGGCGTGCCGCACGCGCCGTGCGTGGTGCTGCCGGCCTCGCAGGCGGGCACGGAGCGCCTGCCCTTCCCCTACCCGGTCGCGGTGAAGATCCTGCACCGCGACATCCTGCACAAGACGGATCTCGGCGGCGTGGCACTCGGTATCGGTTCGGATACGCAACTTCACGAGGCAGCGGGGCGCGTGGTGGTGGAGGTCGCGCGCCGCCGCCCGGACCTCGGGGCCGACCGCGTGCTGGTGCAGGCCATGGCGAGCCCGCTCGGCGAGGTTCTGCTCGGCTATCGCAACGACGTGCAGGTGGGCCCCATCGTCCTGCTTGCCGCCGGCGGCGTGATGGCGGAGATCTTCCGCGACCGCAGCGTGCGCCTGGCACCGGTGGACGAGCCGGCGGCGTGGGAAATGATCGCGGAGGTCCGCGCCCTGCGCACGCTGGAGGGTTTCCGCGGCCGTCCGCGCGGCGACCTGGCGGCGCTGGCGCGGGCCGTCGTCGCACTCTCTCTCCTCGCCGCCCGCGGCGACGTAGGGGAATGCGAGATCAACCCGCTGCTGGTCCTGGCCGACGGCGTGCTGGCTGTGGACGCGGTTGCAAGCCTGCGCGAGCAAGAGGGAGAAGGCTGATGGACAATCCGCTGCTGGTGCTTGCCGGGCACGCCGCCTCATGGCGCGGGCGCGAACTGCCGCCGGAGGTGGAGCACCACGCCCGCCGCGCCCTGCTCGACTGGTTCGCGGCCCTGCTGCCCGGCTGCCTGCATCCGCCCGCAACCCTGCTCGCCACCGCATTGGCCGGCGAGCGCGGCACCGGGCGCGCCATCTGCTATGTCGATGGCGAAACGTCCGGCCTGCGCCACGCCGCCCTGCTCAACGCCACCGCGAGCCACACGGTGGAGTTCGACGACATCTACCGCGACGCCGGCTACCACCCCGGCTGCCCAACCATCGGCGCGGCGCTGGCCGCGGCGCAGGCACAGGGAGCGCCGCTGCGCGACCTGCTGCGCGCCATGGTCGCGGGCTACGAGGTCTCCTGCCGCATCGGGATCGCGGTACAGCCGAGCCATTACCGGTTCTGGCACACCACCGGAACGGTCGGCACGTTCGGCGCCGCAACGGCGACGGCGCTGCTCCTGGGCTGCGACGCACCCCGCATGGCGCACGCCATCGCCACCGCCGCGACCTTCGCCGGCGGGCTGCAGCAGGCCTTCCGCGGCGCGGGGATGAGCAAGCCCCTGCACCCAGGCCACGCCGCGGAGGCCGGGGCGCTCGCGGCGATGGCGGCGGCGGGCAGCGTCACCGGCGCGCTCGACGTGCTGCACGGCACCGCGGGTTTCGCGGCGGCCACCAGCGAGGACACCGGCAAGTGGGAAAAGGCGCTGGCCGGTCTTGGCACGCCGCTCGCCATCACCGAAATGACCTTCAAGAACCACGGCTGCTGCGGCCATATCTTCGCGGCCCTGGACGCGGTGCGGGAGCTGCGCGCGGAACACGGCTTCGCCGCTTCGGACATCACCGCCATCCATGTCGGCGGCTACAGCGCCACCAAGGAGGTCTGCGACCGCCCGGACGCGGCGACGGAGCAGGAGGCGCGGTTCAGCACCCAGTATTGCGTCGCTGCGATGCTGGTCCTCGGCGGCGTACGCCTCGCCGCGTTCACGCCGGAAAACCTGGCGAACCCGGCGATTCGCGCCATCATGCCAAGGGTCTCGGTGAGCCTCGACCCGGAGCTCGCCGGCGCCTACCCCGCGCGCCGCGCCGCCAACGTAACGATCACGCTTGCCGGCGGACGGCGCCTGTTCCGCCACCAGCCGACGCGCAGGGGCGACCCTGACGCGCCGCTCTCCGATGCGGAACTCTCCGAGAAATTCCAGGAACTCACGGTGCCGGTCATCGGCGAGCCCGCGGCGGCGCAATTGGAGGATCGGCTGTGGCGCGGTGACGCGCTGCCCGGCGCGGTCAGGCTGCTGCCCGGGCGGGGCTAGCCAGCGGACGCCCGAATGGTGCCCAGGGGCGGAATCGAGATTTCCTGCTAAGATATTCAAAAATCGGGTAATTCTTGGCTTCTCGGCCTAGCCCATACCAACAAGAATACCATCACGACGTTCTGATGTGCGGGTTAGATTCCGTCAGGGCAGCTTGGTTTTGGATCCCGGTCGCGGTCGCAGAGGACAACCTGCCAAGGTCGGGGTGTCCCGCGAGCGAGACGCGAGCCTTCACATGCCGAACGTTCGACAGGCTGAGCGCGAATTGGTTGAAGGGGATGTCGCGCGAGGACGAGAAGGTGATCTTCTGAACGGCAGTTGCCATCTCGGCGGTCTTCGCGGCGGGCGGCCGAGAGCCTCTCTGTCGAGCTCCCACTCGCCGCGAAAGCCGGCGCAGCCCTCGACCTTTATCCTCGCGCCTTCCTTATGGCCTCCAGGCACGCAGCAGATGCGTCCGTCCAAGACTTCGTCGGCGAAGCCAACGGACGAACGTTCATGAGCGATGGAACCTCCGCTCCGTATGCGGACCCGGACATGATTGCGAGCCA
>JAJYFW010000283.1 GCA_021785335.1 Pseudomonadota bacterium | reverse complement strand
AGCCTGCCCTGCGCGCCGCCGAGGCGCGCCAGACGCGCGAGGGCAGGCTGCTCGACGCCGCCTTCGCTGCCGCGTCCGCCGACCAGGCCCGCGCTTCCGCCGAGGCCCAGGACCAGGCCCGAGCCGCCGCCGAGGCCGCGGGCCAGGCGCGCAACATCCGTGCGGCGCTGGCCGCGATCGCTGCCGCGCGCGCCGCCGGGCAGCGCCGCGCCGCGGAAGAGGCCGCGCGGCTCGCCCGCCTGCACCGCGAGCAGGAGGCGGCGGCGGCCCGCGCCCGGGTGGCCGCGCTGCGCGCCCCAGTCGGCCCGGGCCTCAGGCCAGGCGCCGGCCCGGCCTGGCTGCCCGTCGCCGGCACCATCGTGCGCAACTGGGGCGACACCACGCCCGCCGGCCCCGCCGTGGGCATCACCATCCGCGCCGCCCCTGCCGCGCGCGTCACCTCGCCGTGCTCCGGCCTCGTTGACTTCGCCGCCCCGTTCCACGGCTATGGCCAGCTTGTCATCCTGGATTGCGGCGGCGGTTGGCATTTCGTGCTCTCCGGCTTTGCCAGCCTGCAGACCCAGGAGGGCACGCGCGTGCGCCTCGGCCAGCCGCTCGGCGAGATGGCTTCCTGGGACCCGCGCTCCGGCCGGCCGGCGCCGCTGCTTTACGTGGAACTGCGCCACCCGACCAACCCGGTCGACCCCACGCCCTATCTGCGCCGCGGCCTTCCCACAGGGTGAAAGGGCCGTGTGACGCTGCTTTAACCCGGTTGCGCGTTCCCTAGCCCGCGCCATCTACGCTACGTTCGCCGCCCCGTGTCCCCGATGCCCTCGAACCGCCCGATGCCCTCGAACCGATCGACCCGACGCCACCCGACCTCAAGCTCAAGGACTCATTGATGCGCTTCCGGACCTCCCTTCTCCTGGGGTCGGCCTTCGTGGCCGGCGTGCTCTCGGTCACGGCCCTCCCGCCGATCGAGCACGCGCTCGGCGTCAGCCTGACGCCGCCGGCGCTGGCCGAATCCGTCTCGGGCCAGGCCAACACCGCCCAGACCTACAAGATGCTGTCGCTGTTCGGCGATGTGTTCGAGCGTGTGCGCGCCGACTACGTCGATCCCGTCACCAGTACCAAGCTGATCGAGAACGCGCTCAACGGCATGCTCACCGGGCTCGACCCGCACAGCATGTACATGACGCCGAAGCAGTTCCACGACATGAACGTGCAGACGCGCGGCGAGTTCGGCGGCCTCGGCATCGAGGTCACCTCCGACCATGGCCTGGTCAAGGTGATCGCGCCTATCGACGGCACGCCCGCGGCCAAGGCCGGCATCAAGTCCGGCGACTATATCGTCGGCGTCGATGGCAAGAACGTCGAGGGCGACACGCTCAACAGCGTGGTGCACATGATCCAGGGCAAGCCCGGCACCAAGATCACCATCACCGTCAAGCGGCCCAACGTCGCCAAGCTTCTCTCCTTCCCGATGACGCGCGAGATCATCAAGATCCAGGTCGTCAAGTCGCATCTCGAGCCGGGCGATGTCGGCTATATCCGGATCTCCCAATTCACCGAGCAGACGGATCCCGGCCTGCGCAAGGCCTACGCCGCGCTGCTCAAGCAGTCCGGCGACCATCTCAAGGGCCTGGTGCTTGACCTGCGCAACAACCCAGGCGGTCTGCTCGACCAGGCGATCGCGGTGGTGGACGAGTTCGTGAAGCACGGCGAAGTGGTCTCGACCCGCGCGCGCCACCCGCAGGACAGCCAGCGCTGGAACGCCCGCGGCACCGACATCACGCATGGCCTGCCGATCGTGGTGCTGACCAACGCCGGTACCGCCTCGGCCTCGGAGATCGTTTCCGGAGCGCTGCAGGACCACCGCCGGGCGATCATCCTGGGCACCCGCACCTTCGGCAAGGGCAGCGTGCAGACGGTGATTCCGCTGCCCGACGGCGGCGGCATGCGCCTCACCACGGCGCGCTACTACACGCCGTCCGGCCGCTCCATCCAGGGCCTCGGCATCACGCCCGACGTGCTCGTGCACGAGGATCCCACGGCGCCGGCCCTGGCGCCGCAGCGTGAGGTGGACCTGCAGGGCCACATCACCAATGTCGGCGGCGCGCCGCAGAGCACGCTGCCGCCGCGCACCGACCTGCCGCCGATCGTGAAGACGATCCCGCAGCGCCCGCCGAAGAACTGGCCCGCCTTCAACCCGAAGAACCCCGCGACTGACTTCCAGTTGCAGGAGGCGCTGAAGGTCGTGACGGCAATGGAGACGATGCCGCATCCGGCACAGTAGGCCGGGCGTCACCGGCGCGCTCATGCGGGCCCTGGCCTGGTTCTGGGTAGCGGTGCTGCTGCTCGCCGGTGGCGTCGTCGGCACGCTGGCGTGGCTTGGCCCGCCCGCGCGCCCGGCGGCACCCGTGCCAGCACCGCTCGCCGCCCGCGTGCCGCCATCCACGCCGGCCGCGGCGGCGCCCGCCCCATCGCCGGCGCATGCGCCACGTGTCGCCATCCTGGTCGCCGGCGTCGGCATGATCGCCTCCGACACCCAGGCTGCCATCGCCTCGCTGCCGGCGGTGGTGAGCCTCGCGGTCTCGCCCTATGCCCCGGACCCAGCCGCGATCGCCAAGGAAGCGCGCGCCGCGGGCCACGAGGTGATCCTCTCGCTGCCGATGCAGCCCGCGGGCGGCGCCTCGGCAAGCGCGGGCGACGAGGCGCTCACCACCGGGCAGAAGGCGAGCGTCACCGCCGCGCGCCTTGCCTGGGCGCTCGGCCGCGTACCCCACACCGCCGGCACCACGAGCCTGCTCGGCCGCGGGCTCGACGGCGCCGCCTTCGTCGCCTCGCCGGCCCTCGTGGCCGTGACTGACGCGCTGGCGGCGCGCCATCTCTGGTTCCTCGACGCGCGCCAGATCACCATGCTGGACGCGCCCGGCGGGACGCTGGCGCAGGGCGTCGACAACATGGTTGCCAGGGCACGCCAGCAGGGCAGCGCGATCGGTGCGATCGGCGCGCCTTCGCCCAATTCCGTGGCGGCGCTGGAGCGGCTTTTGCCGACGCTGGCCAAACGCGGCGTGCGCCTGGTTCCGGTCGGCCAGATCATGACGGCACAAAAACAATGACCCGCGACCCTTCCTCGCTGCCCTACCGCCGAAATGTCGGCGCGGTGCTGTTCGGTCCAGACCGCCGCGTGCTCGTCGCCCGCCGCGCCGACCTGCCCAACGCGGAAGGCGACGCCGGCGGCTGGCAGCTGCCCCAGGGCGGCATCGACGACGATGAGGATCCGCGTGTCGCCGTGCTGCGCGAGCTTGCCGAGGAGATCGGCACCGATCGTGCCGTGATCATCGCCGAGCACCCCGAATGGCTGCGCTACGACCTGCCGCCGGAACTCGTCGGCCGCGCGCTCGGCGGGCGCTATCGCGGTCAGCTGCAACGCTGGTTCGCGCTGCGCTTCCTCGGCACCGACGCCGATCTCCGCCTCGACGCCGATCCCCACCCGGAATTCGACGCGTGGCGCTGGGTGGAACTGGCCGAGCTTCCCGCCCTCGCGGTGCCGTTCAAGCGTGCGATCTACGAAACGCTTGCGAGATCCTTCGCCTGCCTTGCGTGACGCGGCTATTCCGGCGCGTGTCCGCCACCGCCGCTGTCGGATTGTTCCACCTTCGCGCCGTCGAGCAGCCGCTTCCGCTCGGCCTCGCGCGCCTCGCGCAGCGCGCGCGCCGCCCGTGTCTCGCCGAAACGCGCGCGCTTCCCGGCCGCCAGTGCTTCCGCCTCGCGCTTCGCCCGCGCCTTGCGTACCTTCCCGAGGTTGACGATCTCCGCCATGGGGGCAAGCTGCGCCGTGCCAAGCCGGCAGGCAAGGGGAGAGGCCCATGACCGAAACGAAACCGCGCGCCGCGCCGCGCGGCACCCCATCGTGACAGAGCGCGCGCGCCTCACGCTCGACCAGCTGCGCGTTTTCGTCGCGGTCGCCGAGCGCCAGCACGTCACCCGCGCGGCCGAGGCGCTCAACCTCGCGCAATCCGCTGCCAGCGCCGCCATCGCCTCGCTCGAGGCGCGTCATCAGGTGCGCCTGTTCCGCCGCGCTGGCCGCGGCATCGCG
>JAJYFW010000282.1 GCA_021785335.1 Pseudomonadota bacterium | reverse complement strand
TTCCGATCTGCGCGCGCGATGGACGCCGGGTCCGGCTCGCGGCGCGGGCGATAGGAGCGGTGCGGCGCCTCGGGCGGCGGCGCGTAGGGGGCGGGGCCGATCAGGATGTCCTTCGGCAGGTCGATCAGCACCGGGCCGGGGCGGCCGCTCTTGGCGACATAGAACGCCTCGTGGACGGTGCGGGCGAGATCCTGCGGGCGCTTGACGAGGTAGTTGTGCTTGGTGGCGGGGCGGGTGATTCCCGTCGTGTCCGCCTCCTGGAAGGCGTCGTTGCCGATGAGGTGCGTGGGCACCTGGCCGGTGAGGCAGACGACGGGGATGCTGTCCATCAGCGCGTCGACGAGGCCGGTCACCGCGTTGGTGGCGCCGGGGCCGCTGGTGACGAGCACCACGCCGACGCGGCCCGTGGAGCGGGCATAGCCCTCGGCGGCGTGCACCGCGGCCTGCTCGTGGCGGACGAGGATGTGGCGGATCGCGTTCTGCTTGAAGATCGCGTCGTAGATCGGAAGGACCGCACCGCCGGGATAGCCGAAGATGACCTCGACGCCCTGGTCCTTCAGCGCGCGCAGGAGGACCTCCGCGCCCGGCTGGGGCGCTTCGGTTGCCGAGGGGTTGGGCGTGGGGGCGGTTGCGGACATGGTCGAGCCTTAGTCCGCGTTGTTGCAGCGCGTCAACCGGGGGCGTGAATAAACGCGAAGATTTTCTCCGATTCTTCGGATGAAAATTGCGCTAGCGATGCGATGCGCGCATGGATCGTATGCATCCGCGTGTCGTTGGCCAGGCGCTGATGGCGGAACCATGTGGCTTGGCGCTTGGTGTAGCGGGCCGTGTTGGCCTCGGCCTGGGCACGCGCCTCGGCAAGCGTCATGTGGCCGGCAAGATGGCCGAGGAGTTCCGGCACGCCGTGGGCGCGCAGCGCGGGCAGCGCGGGGTCGAGGCCGGCCAACGGACGAACCTCGTCGAGCGCGCCTTGCGCGAGCATGGCGCCGAAGCGGGCGACGATGGCGGCGCGCAGTTCGGCGCGGGGCGGGTCCAGCAGGATCAGGCGGAAGGACCAGGGCGCGGGTGTCGCGGGCTGCGTCTGCCAGGCAGCGAGACCGCGCCCGGTGCCGCGCCAGACCTCCCAGGCGCGGGCGATGCGCTGGCTGTCGGTGGGGCGCAGGCGGGCGGCGGTGGCGGGATCGACCTTGGCGAGCGCTTCGTGAAGCGCGGCTGGGCCGAGTTCCGCGAGCAGGCGCCTGGCCTCGGCACGGGCCGCCTCGCCCGGCGCGGGGATCTCGGCGATGCCGCGGACGAGCGAGGCGAGATAGAGGCCGGTGCCGCCGCAGAGGATGGGCAGGCTTCCTGCCTCGCGCGCAGCTTCCATCGCGGCCAGCGCGGCCTTGCGCCACCAGGCGGCATCGGCGGGCTCGGCGACGCCGCGAACGCCATAGAGCGCGTGCGGGATCCGGGCTTCGTCCTCCGGCGTCGGGCGGGCGGTGATGACGCGCAGCTCGCGGTAAGTCTGCATCGCGTCGGCGTTGATGATGGTGCCGCCGAGGCGCTCGGCGAGGGCGAGTGCCAGGGCGGATTTTCCGCTGGCTGTGGGGCCGGCAACGATCAGCGCCTCCGGGTGCGGCCGGGGGGCTTGCCGTGTCATCGTCGGCACCGCATAGGCCGGGACATGTCATACGTGCTCACGCTGATCGCCGATCGCGAGGCGACATCGCTGGAACCCGCGCTGGTGGCGCGTGTGCGCGAGGCGCTGCGAGCAGGCGAGCCCGTCGTGCTGTCGGCCGGCGAGGCGGCGGACCTGCCGCTCGCCGCGCTCCCTTCGCGCGAGGCGGTGGCGGCGGCGCTCGGGGGCGCGCCGGTCGATGCGATCGCGCAGCCGGAAACGGGGCGGCGGAAGCAGCTGCTGCTCGCGGACATGGACAGCACCATCGTCACCACCGAGACGCTGGACGAGCTCGCGGCGCACGCCGGGCTCAAGGAGGAAATCGCCGCCATCACGCGTCGCAGCATGAACGGGGAGATCGATTTCCGCGAGGCCCTGCGCGAGCGCGTGGCGATGCTGAAGGGGCTCGCGCTCTCGGCCCTCGAGGCGACGTGGGAGCGGACGGAATACATGCAGGGGGCGCGGGAGTTGATCGCGACCATGCGCGCGCATGGGGCGACGACGGCGCTGGTCTCGGGCGGGTTCACGTTCTTCACCGGGCGGGTGGCGGCGGAGCTGGGGTTTCATCACCACCGCTCCAACGTGCTGCTGCACGACGGCGAGCGGCTGACGGGCGAGGTGGCGGAGCCGATCCTCGACCGCGACGCGAAGCTTTCGTCGCTGCGCGAATTTGCCGCGACCCTGGGGATCGGGCTCGAAGCCACCGCGGCCGTCGGCGACGGCGCGAACGACCTCGCGATGCTGCGCGCCGCGGGGCTCGGCGTCGCGTTCCGCGCCAAGCCTGTGGTCGCCGCCGAGGCGCGCGCCCAGCTGCGCCACGCGGGGTTGCGTGGCGTGCTGTTCGCGCAGGGTTATCGGGCCGAGGAGATTTCCGCCTAACCCTTCTGCGTCGCGGGTGCGGCGTCGAGCGGCAGCGGGACCCAGCGCGTGCCGCCCTCGCCGAGGAGCAGGATCAGCACGTTCTGACGCTTCTCGCGACGCACCGAGGCGATCTGGTCGAGCACGTCCTGCGGCTTGTGCACCTCGTGCTGCTGCACCTCCAGGATGACGTCGCCTGGGCGCACGCCGCGGTCCGCCGCCGGCGAGTTCTGGCCGACATCGGTCACCACCACGCCCTTCTGGCCGGGTGCCAGGTGGAACTTCCCCGTCGTCGCCGCGTCGATGGCGGCGACCGACATGCCCATGCCCGGAAGCGCGACGGGCGCGGGCTCGCGCGGCTGCGGCTTCTCGGTGAGGGCGACCGGCTTCGGCTGGGTCGGCATTTCCCCCACCACCGCCTCCAGCGTGTGTTTGGCGTTGTCGCGCCAGATCCCGATCGGCACGGTCTTGCCGATCTCGGTCGCGGCGACCATGCGCGGCAGGGAGTGGCTGTCCTTCACCTCCTTGCCGTCGAAGGTGAGGATGACGTCGCCGGTGCGCAGCCCCGCCTTGTCGCCGGGCGCGCCCTTGACGACGCCCGCGACCATCGCACCGCCCGCCTGCTTGAGCCCGAGGCTCTCGGCGATGTCCTTGGAGACATCCTGGATGGTGATGCCGAGATAGCCTCGCTTGGCGTGGCCGTATTTCCAGAGCTGGTCGACCACCACGCGCGCGGCGTTGGAGGGGATGGCGAAGCCGATGCCGATCGAGCCGCCGGAGGGCGAGTAGATCGCGG
This sequence comes from Pseudomonadota bacterium, assembly GCA_021785335.1. The sequence continues at coordinate 777 of JAJYFW010000282.1, read as the reverse complement.
TGTTGATGCCGATCACGTTGCCGTTCATGTCGAACAGCGGCCCGCCCGAGTTGCCCATGTTGATGGGCGCGTCGGTCTGGATGAAGTTGTCGTACGGGCCCTCGTGGATGTTACGGCCGCGTGCCGAGATGATGCCGGTGGTGACGGTACCGCCGAGGCCGAACGGGTTGCCGATGGCCATCACCCAGTCGCCGATGCGGGCGTGATCCGAATTGCCCCACGCGACCGTGGGCAGCGGATGGTGGACGTCGATCTTGAGCACGGCAAGGTCCATGCGCGTGTCGGCGCCGAGCAGCTTGGCCTTGAACGTGGTGCCGTCGTGCAGCGTCACCGTGATCTTGTCCGCGCCCTTGATGACGTGGTTGTTGGTGACGATGACGCCGGAGGCGTCGATGATGAAGCCGGAGCCCAGCGCCTGGCGCCGCTCGATCGGCGGCAGGTTGCCGCCCTGCCCGCCGTTGCCCTGGCCCTGGCGCTGGTGGTTCATGAAGTCGCGGAAGAACTTCTCGAACGGCGAGCCGGGGGGGAAGCCCGGCAGCGGCGGGAGGTTGTTGTTCATCTTGATGGTCTCCGAGGAGGAGACCGTCACCACCGAGGGAAGCAGCCGGGCCGCGAGATCGGCGAAGCTCGCAGGCGCGGGGCTCGCGAGGGCGACCGACGGCAACAGCAGCAGCACCGCGACGAAACGCAAGATCCTGAGCATAGTTCTCCTCCTCGCGGCGACGCTGGCCGCGATCCTTGACGTATCCTAACGCAATTTTGCTTCCCGCGCCGCTA
>JAJYFW010000281.1 GCA_021785335.1 Pseudomonadota bacterium | reverse complement strand
GATGGTTCCGCCATTGCTCAGCGTCAGGTGCAACGCATAGACGCCCGCGCCGCCGCTGCCGCCGGCACCGCCCGTCCCGCCATCGCTCAGCGCTCCCCCGCCCATGCCGCCGGCGCCGCCCGCAACCGTGCTGCCGCTGCCGAGCGTCAGATTCAGGTAGGTGCCCGCCATGCCGACGCCGCCGCCACCCCCGCCGGCTGCATGGTATCCGCCGCCACCATTGCCGCCGGCCCCGCCCATGACCATCGCGCCGCCACCTAGCGTCACGGTGCTGCCGGTGCCGGCCAGCAACCCCGCGCCGCCGCCGCCACCGCCGCCACCGTAGCCGGACGAACCGCTGAAATACCCGTTGCCGCCATTGCCGCCGGCGCCGCCGTAGACCATGCCCGCCAGCGACAGGGTCGTGTTGTTGCCGAGGACCTGGCCGGGGCCGCCGCCGCCACCGCCGCCGCCGCCACCCCAACTGGCGTTGAAACCGGAACCGCCGCCGCCACCGCCGCCGTAACCCTGGGTCAGCCAGCTGCCGCCCAGGCCACCCGCGCCACTGCTGTTGCCGGAGCCGTGATAACCGTAGTAGCCGTTGATTGTGCCCGGCGCGCCGCCCGATCCGCCTGGACCCTGGCCCGCGCTACCGTTCCCGGTCGTCGAGGAGTAGCCGAGCCCACCGTTGCCGCCTGCGTTGGCATTGGCTCCCGTGCTGGCCGCACCCGTGCCGCCCGCGCCCGCCTGCGTCGAGGTGCCATTGCCGCCATTGCCGCCCGCCACGCCACACACCACGGTGGCCGACGGCGTGCAGGTCGCCCACGCCGGCATCGCGGCGCTCCCCAGCCCCAGGACCAGCGCCGCCGCGCACGCCTGCGCGAGCCGCGTGCGACGCAGCGCGCCCGCCGCGGACCGCCCGCATGCACCGCCGGTCGCAGGCGAGGTCAATTCCGATGCCACCTGCAACACGCCCAATGCGCGGTTCCAGACCAATTGGTAGATGCGGTTCATGCAACAAGCCCCCCAGTTGAAAAACGTTGACGTGGATGCGTCCCGATGCCGGGACGCCCGTGAATCCGTTCAGATGATGCGAACACCGTGCCGGTTCAGCGCCGGATCGCGCCAGAACGCGTCGTTCTCGAACCGCCGGAACACGTCCGGCGGCAGGACCGTCTCGCGCGCCCGCGCCTCGACCTGCGGGCGCACCACATGCAGGCCGGGCGTGCCCGCCTTCTCGTCGAAGGCCTGCGCGTCGTATTCGACGTGCGCGAAATCATGTGCAAAGGGCGCCTCGCCGATGAAATCGTAGATCGCCGCCAGCGCCTGCGCCGGCGCCGTCGTCAGCGTCTCGTACTGGACCAGCAGGAGCCGGCTCGCGTGCGGTCCGAAGAACGCTTCCTTCAGGGCGTTGTAGGCGTAACCGACCATGCCCTCGCCATTGGCAATCCCATCGGCCCGCGAGTACACGGTGCCGCCCGGCGTGTAATTGAAGATCGACGAAGGCTGGAACACGTTCGTCTGGATCAGCCGCTCGACGCTGTCCACGATCCACGGCATGTGCCGCACGCAGGCGATCACCCGGCTGTCGGGGTAGAGATCGGCGAGCACACCCATGCGCGCGCACCACGCGCGACTGGTGTCGAACACCACATCCGCGGCCGCATCCGCGTAATAACCCTCGATCGCCGCCTTCAGTACGCGCCGGCGCGCGGCGTCGTCAATGAAGACCGAGAATTCATTGCGACCGCTCATTTCCCCGAGCAGGCTTCCCACCAGGCCAGCAACCGGGCCGCTCATGCCTGCCTGGAAGCGCGGGTTCTGGCGCAGCAGCGCCGCCAGCAGCGTCGAGCCCGAGCGGGGAAGGCCAGAGAGGAAATGGAATTTCATCAGGAACCCGGCGGCGGCGAAGGAACGCCCAGGGGCCAGCCGCAACAAGCCCATCCCCTGTGACGCAAGTCACGGTAATGTGCACTAGCGCACAGGAGAAAAACAAGAACTCGACGGAAAATTCACATTTATTGACGACCTCGCGCCAGATCGGGCGGTCAGCCCGGATCGCCGCGGTCCGGGCATGCCCCCAGATCGCGCCCGTCAGGGGCTGCCGACGACCTGCTGAAGCGTGGCGAGCACCTGCTTCGCGTCCGCGTGGGCCGCGGCGAGGCCATGGGCGCGCTCGCCGCGCATGGCCTCTGCCGCCGCCTTGCGCAACGAAGCCTGCGCGCCGGGGTCCCTGGCCGCATCCCGGATGGCGCCATGGCCCATGCCCTTGCAGGGATCCAGCTCCTTCGCATCAAAGCCCGCGCCACCGGGTCCGACCAGGCAATTGAGCACATGGTGAAGATGCATGTGAACCTTCGCGAGCGTCGGCGCACCCAGAGCCATGCCGGCATGGGCCGCCGCCGTTTGCGCCTGCCTCAGGGCTGCGGGATCCAGACCCGCCGCCGATGCCATCAGGGGCAGGCCCATCAAGCCCGCCAGAAGCCACTGCAAACCCCGTTGCGTCGCCATGGATTGCCTCCCGGAGGGCGCGGCATGCGCCCGCTGTACCCCCGAGCCTAATCCGATGGCGACGAAGGTGCGTCAAGCTTGCCTTACATCCGCTTGGACTGCGGCGCACGCGGCCACGCCAACCTTGCTGGACGGACCCCACCGCTCAGCTTGACACCACGGGCGCACCTGCGCCCGTCACCGGTGCGAACACGGCGGCGATTGCCGGGGGATCGAGCAGCCGCCATTCGCCCTCCGCCAGGTCGCCGAGGTCCAGGCCACCGATCCGTTCCCGGTGCAAGGCCTCGACATGGTTGCCGACAGCCGCAAACATGCGTCGGACCTGGTGATAGCGCCCCTCGCGCAGCACCAGCCGCACGGTGCGGGCATCCAGGACCTCCAGCGTCGCGGGCTTCAGCGGCGTGTCGTCGCCGCGAAGCCGCATGGCGCCGCTGGCAAACGCGTCTGCCTCGTCGCCGCGCAAGTCGGCTGCCAGGTGCACGCGGTAGGTTCTCGGGACATGCCGGCGCGGACTGATCAACCGGTGGAGCAGCGTGCCGTCATCGGTGCACAGCAGCAGGCCCGACGTGTCGCGGTCCAGTCGGCCCGCGCTGGAGATCGGCGGGCGGCGCCGCCGGAACCGCGGGGGCAGCAGGGCATAGACCAGCGGGCCCGCGTCATCGTGTGAACACGTGTAACCGGTAGGCTTGTGGAGCGCCAGGACCAGGCCGGGCAGCGGGTCCAGGGCCTCCCCGTTGATGCGCAACCGGGGCCATTGCCGGGGCTCGAGTGACGCGAGGGACAGCCCGTCGGGGTGCGAGACCGCCCCTGAATCCAGCAGCAGGGCCGCCTCCCGCCGACTGCCGTAGCCCAGGTTCGCGATCAGTCGCACCAACGCCGCGGGATATCGGCTCATGCCCGCGGACCCGCGGCCATGAACGCCTTGTAGCCCTGGGATTCGCGCAGCAAGGTGACCTGGCCGAAGTGGGCGCCCAGCGTGGATTCGTAGGGCAGATGCCGGTTGGCCACGATCCACAGCGTGCCATGGGCATGCAAGCTGGCGGCGGCCACCCGGATGAAGCCCTGCCCCAGTTCCGGCTCGCCCTGCCGCTGGCGGTGAAAGGGCGGATTGCACACGATGGCGTCATAACGCCGGGGCAGTCCCGACAGCACGTCATGCCAGTGCACCTCGACCGTCGCCGCGGCGCGGGCGAGATTGCGCCGCGCGGGCTCCTGGGCCCGCCAGTCCGCTTCGTACAGATCCAGATGGCGGATGCCGGGACAGCGCGCCAGCGCTCGGCAAGCCAGATAGCCCCAGCCCGCGCCCAGGTCGGCCACGTCTCCGTGCAGGTCCGCGGGCAGCAGGTCCGCCAGCAGTGCCGAACCCGGGTCGATGCGGTCCCACGCAAACAGGCCCGGCCGACTGGTCCATCCCGCCTCGTTGACGACGGGCTCGTCGAGCGCGAGCCACTGACCGAGGATCGCGCGATCGATGGACGAGGCATCCAGCGGGCGGGTCCAGCAAGCCCGGGCGTGGTGCTTCGCCAGGACCTGCGGGGTGCCGCACAAGGCGGCAAGATCCGCTTGCAGGCTGCGCGCCCCTTCGTCGTTGTGCGCGGC
>JAJYFW010000280.1 GCA_021785335.1 Pseudomonadota bacterium | reverse complement strand
CGGCAACGGCACGATCGGTGCGATGGTGATCCCGGCGACGGTGCTGCCCGGTGGCGTGCAGCCGACGGTGCCGGCGGGCGTGTTCATGGTGACGATGGACGACGCCGACAACTTCGCCGTGGCGGATCCGACGGGGCTTGTGCTCCCGCGCGGCGTCGTGGGCTCGCCCTACAGCGCTGGCGGCATCGCCTTCACGATCACCGCCGGCGGAACGGCCTTCGCGGGCGGCGACAGCTTCACGATCGCTGTGACGGAGAGCGGGCAGGTGCAGGCCTTGCAGGCGCTCGCGGCGGCGGGGATCATCGCGCGCTGAACGTGATGTCGGAACGTAGCAACTGAGGAAAAAACAAAATGAAACGCCTCGCCCTGCTTGCCGCCGCCGTGTTTCTCGTTGCCGCTGCGCCCGCGCCGGACTGGAGGGGTGCGGGCGCCAGGAACCTGCCGCCCTTCACGACCTCGGGGCCTTTTACGGTCCATGTCTCCAGCTCCGGCCTCATCATCGTCACCGTCGATAATCTGGCCGACGGCTCGCCGGCCGGCGTTGTGACGCTGCCGAGCGCCGGGAAAACCGCGTCCTTCGAACCGAAGGGGGGCAAGTTCTATCTCGGCGTCGCGGGGACCGCCCGGTGGCACATCTGGGTGACGCCGGGGCCTTGATTTCGCCGCCTCGTCTCGGGGACGCGTGAGGAGGTGCGCACCGCAGGCGGACCGTCTTGGACGGCTCGCTGGCGTTCAAGGCGCGAAAATGACGTCCCGGAGCCCGCTTTGTCCCCGGTGTGTCCCGATGCGCCAAGACTGGCGGCTTGTCCCCAAGACCTCGAAAATACCCCGTAAGTGATTGAAAATGGTGCCGACGGTCAGGATTGAACTGACGACCTGCTGATTACGAATCAGCTGCTCTACCACTGAGCTACGTCGGCGCGCCGGTGGGCGGGGCCTGATAACCCTAGCCGCCCTTCGCCGCAAGCGCGGCGCCCTTTGGCGTGGGCTCCAGGCGCCAGTGGCATTTGAGAGCGCCCTCCGGGATACGGATCGGGTCGTGCAGCAGGCCGTCGCGGACCAAGCCAGCGATTTCGCGGTCCACCGCTTCGAGCGGAGCATTGAGCGCGGTGGCGACACGGCGCAGGCCGTCCACGGCCTCGTCCTCGCGGATGTCGGCGCCGAGGGCGAGCCGGAGGATGTCCTCGCGGATCATGCCGCCTGCCGTGCCGAGCCGGGCACGCCCGCCTGCTTGAGCGCCGCCGCCTGGCGGGCGGCAAGCCGGTCGGCGTCGAAGCCCTCGATCATCTCGCGGAACAGACGCGACCAGTTGATCTCCGCGCGCAGGCGCAGGGCGACGCCGCCGAGGCCGATGGCGCTGCGGTCCATCAGCACGAACTCGCGCGGCGGGCGGACGCCGCCGGTGCGCTTGAGGCCGGCGTGCACGCGCTGGGCAACGGCGCGCCCGAATTGTGGGTCGTCGGTCTCCTGGATCCGGCGCACGCGGTCGTCCACCAGCGGCTCGTAGAGGAAGCGCGCCCATTCGTTGAGCACCTCCATCTTCTCACGCGTGAGGTCGGTAAAGCCCCAGGTGCGGTAGGCATGTTCCGCTTTCGCATCGTCCTTGTCGCGCACCGCCTCGTAGAGGTCGATGACGCCACGCACGAAGCGGGCGTCGAAGATACGCACCACGCCGAAGTCGAGCAGGTTGAGGCTGCCGTCCGGACAGGCCTGGTAGTTGCCGAGATGCGGGTCGCCGTGCAGCACGCCGTAGCGGTAGAAGGGAATGTACCAGGCGCGGAACAAAGCCTCGGCGAGGCGGTTGCGTTCCTCCTGGGGCGGGTTCTCGGTCAGCCGCGCGGTGAGCTTGCGCCCGTCGAGCCAGGTCATGGTGAGAAGGCGGCGGGTGCAGAGCGCGGGGACCGGCTCCGGCACGTGCACCAGGGGCTCGTTGGCGAGCATGATGCGGTAGAGGCGCATATGCGCGGCCTCGCGCGTGTAGTCGAGCTCCTCGCGCAGACGCTCGCACAGCTCGGCGTAGATGTCCTCCTGCTGGATGGCGTTGTCCATGCGCCGGTAGAGCGCCATGGCGAGCTTCACCTGGCGCAGGTCGGCCTCGACCACGCTCGCCATGTCCGGGTATTGCAGCTTGCAGGCGAGGCGCGTGCCGTCCGCGAGGGTCGCGCGGTGGACCTGGCCGAGGCTTGCGGCCGCCGCCGCGGCTTCGTCGAAGGTGGCAAAGCGGCCGCGCCAATCGGGGCCGAGTTCCGCGCTCATCCGCCGGCGGACGAAGGCCGCCCCCATCGGAGGCGCGTTGTTCTGCAGCTCCGCAAGTTGCTGGGCGTATTCCTCGGGTAGGGCGTCGGGCACGGTGGAGAGGAACTGCGCCACCTTCATCAGCGGGCCCTTGAGCCCGCCGAGGATGGCCCTGAGGTCCTCGGCGTGGCCGGCGCGGTCGATCTTGATGCCGAAGGCGCGGGAGCCGACGACGCGCGCGGCGATGCCGCCCACCGCGCCCGAGGTGCGGGCGAGGCGGCGGATCTCGCCGAACAGCGTCGGGCCCTCCCCGTTTGCCGGCGTCTCGGCCGCCGGCTTTTCATCCCCCTGCTTTTGGCCCGTCGACTTGTCGCTCATTGCGCGGCGAGCTCGTCGATGAAGCCGGCGATGATGTCGAGGCCGCGCCGCCAGAAGGCGGGGTCGGAGGCATCGAGGCCGAACGGGGCGAGCAGTTCCTTGTGGCGCAGCGTGCCGCCGGCCTTGAGCATGGCGAGGTACTTCTCGACGAAGCCGGGCTGGCCACCTTCCTTCGCACTTTGGCGGTAGACGTCGTAAAGCGCGTTCACCAGGCAGTCGCCGAAAGCGTAGGCGTAGACGTAGAACGGCGAGTGGATGAAGTGCGGCACGTAGGACCAGAAGACACCGTACTCGGGCGTGAACTCGAAGGCGGGGCCGAGGCTTTCGCGCTGCACATCGAGCCAGATCTCGGCGATGCGCTCGGCCACCACCTCGCCCTGGCGGCGCTCGGCGTGGAGCTTCTGCTCGAAACGGTAGAACGCGATCTGGCGCACCACCGTGTTCAGCATGTCCTCGACCTTGGAGGCGAGCATGATCCGGCGGCGGGATTTGTTGGTCTCCGCGTCGAGGAGCGCGCGGAAGGTGAGCATCTCGCCGAACACGCTCGCGGTCTCGGCGAGGGTGAGCGGCGTGCCGGACATCAGGTAGCCCTGGTCGGCAGCAAGCACCTGGTGCACGCCGTGGCCCAGTTCGTGTGCGAGCGTCATCACGTCGCGGGTGCGGCCGTGATAGTTGAGCAGCAGGTAGGGGTGCGCCGAGGGCACCGTGGGGTGGGCGAAGGCGCCGGAGGCCTTGCCGGGGCGCAGCCCGGCGTCGATCCACGGGCGCTCGAAGAAACGGGCGCCGACGGCGGCGAGTTCCGGCGAGAAGGCGCCATAGGCGGCAAGCACGGTCTGGCGCGCCTCGGGCCAGGCGATGCGGCGGTCATCGTCACCGGGAAGCGGCGCGTTGCGGTCCCAGTGCTGGAGTTTCTCCAGGCCGAGCCACCGCGCCTTCATCGCGTAGTAGCGGTGCGCGAGGCGCGGGTAGTCGGCGACGACGGCGGCGACGAGCGCGTCCACCACCTCGTCCTCGACCATGTTGCCGCGGTTGCGCGAGCTTTCCGGGCGCGGGTAGTGGCGCCAGGTGTCGACGATCTCCTTGTCCTTCGCGAGCGTGTTGGTGATGAGCGCGAAGAGGCGGATGTTCCTGCCGAAGGCCTCGCCGACGCCGCGGCCGGCGGCCTCACGCACGGCGCGGTCGGCGTCGGAGAGCTTGTTGAGCGCGGCGGAGACGGTCAGTTCCTCAGCCCCGACGCGCACACGCATCGAGGCGGTGGTTTCGTCGAAGAGGCGCGTCCAGGCGGTGCGGCCGGTGACCTCCTTCTCGTGCAGCAGCTTTTCCGCCTCGTCGGAGAGCTGGTGGGGGAGAAAGACGCGCAGGTCGCGCAGCCAGGGCTGCCAGCGGGCGAGCGCCTTGTCGCGGAGCTTGGGGGCGAGCGCCGCCTCGTCGATGCGGTTGATCTCCAGCGTGAAAAAGATGAGGTGGCTGGAGATGGC
>JAJYFW010000279.1 GCA_021785335.1 Pseudomonadota bacterium | reverse complement strand
CCACAGCACGGGCGACGCGCGGCTGATAGAGACCGGCCGCGTCTGGGTCACTGGCCGCTACGAGGAGGAAGAGGGCGAGGCGCTGCTGCGCGCCCAGGGCGCCTCGCTCGCCTTCATCCCCTCGACGTGTCCCGAGACCTGGTGCTTCGCGCTGTCGCTCGCCTGGCGGGCCGGGCTCGCCGCCTGCGCGTTCGATCTCGGCGCGCAGGCCGAGCGGGTGCGCGCCACCGGACGCGGATTCCTGCTGCCGCTGGGGCTGCCGGCGGCTTCCATCAACGCGGCACTGCTCGCCGCCGCACCTCTTGCCTTGGGCGCCGGTTGACGCGAAACAGGAACGGCTCGCAGACCCCGAAGCCCGCCACAGATAGAACGGAATTCCTGCATGTCAGAAGCCGCCGCCCGGCCAGCCGTCTCGCCCGTCGAGGAGCTGAAGGTCACCGGCCATCTCATGGCATTGGACGCGGGTCTGTACTGCATCGTCGCCTCGCGAAGCCCCACTGCGGGCGGCCCCACGGGCCTGCCGGCAGTACGCGTCACCCCGTCGCCGGGCCCGAATGGCCGGCCGGAGGCGGTGACGGTGCGCACCTTCCGCGACGACGGCTTGCTCTCCGGCACGGGCGACGCCGCGCTGGTGCGCGTGTCGGGTGGGCCGGCGCAGCTCCTGGTGACGGTCTATCAGGCACAGGGCGCCCAGGATGCGGCCCCCAGCCTCCAGGTGATGCGCCTTTCCGAGGCCGCGGCGCCGGCTGCCGCCGCTGCTCCCGTTCCCGCTCCCGCCGCCGCTTCCGTTCCCCCCGCCGCCCCGCGCAAGCCCGAGGTGCTGGCGCATGTGCAGGTGCGCGGCGACATCGCCGTTCCGCTCGGCGAATGGATGGGCGACAAGGGCTCGGGTCGCTGGATCGAGGGGTTCGCAATCGCCCCGGAGGGGATCGCGCCCGGCGACATCGAGTACCAGGCGGTGCTCGGCAAGGGCTGGCTGTCCCCCTGGGTGGAGGGGGCGCAGTACTGCGGCAGCCGCGGCATGGCGCTGCCGGTACTGGGGCTGCGCGTCCGCTTGCGCAACGAACCCGCCAAGAGCCGCTCGCTGCGCATCGAGGCGAGCTTCGTCGACGGTACCATCGCGGGCCCGGTCGGCGATGGGGAAGTCTGCGAGAGCCCCGCGCTCGCGCCGCTCGAGGCGTTCCGCATCGAGATGGTGCCGCGCGGCGAGGCCGCGGAGGCCGGGCGGACAGGGCGCCTGGCCCGCCGCAAGGCCTGATCCACCGCGCCGTTGCGCTACCTCTTCGTCCATCAGAATTTCCCCGGCCAGTTCCTGCACCTCGTCCGCAGGCTGCTGGACGAGGGCGGGCACGACATCGTCTTCATCTCCGAGCCCAGCGCCAGCCAGATCCCGGGCGTGCGCCGCGTTGTCTACCGCATGCCGGAGTACGCACAGGAGGCGGTCCACCCGCACGCGCGGGACTGGGATCGCGCGGTTCGGCGCGCGGAGGCCGTGGCCGGCGTCGCGCGCAACCTGAAATCCCTCGGCTTCGAGCCGGACGTCATCGTCGGCCACCATGGCTGGGGCGAGCTGCTTGACCTCAAGCCGGTTTTTCCCGGCGCGCCGATTCTCGGCTATTTTGAATTCTACTACAGCCTCACGGACGCGGATGTCGGCTTCGACCCCGAATTCCCCTCCGACGAGGCAACGCGCGCGCGCATCCCGAGCATGAACCAGGTCAACCACGCCGCGATCGCGCTTGGCGAGCATGGCCAGAGCCCGACCGTCTGGCAGCTCACGCGCTACCCGCCATGGGCGCGCGGAGGCATCCGGCTGCTCGAGGAGGGCGTGCGCCTCGACGACCTGGCGCCGGCCCCCGAGGCGCGCCGCCGGCGGTTCGCGATCGGCGATTTTGCGGTGGAACCGCGCGACCGGCTGGTGACCTATGTCGCGCGCAACCTCGAGCCCTATCGCGGCTACCACGTCATGATGCGCGCCCTGCCGTCATTGCTGAAGCGCAAGGACGTCAAGGTGGTGCTGGTGGGCGGCGACGACGTCAGCTACGGCCCACGGCTCGCCAACGGCTCCTGGCGCGACCATTTCCTCAAGGAGACGGAGGGCAAATACGACGCGAGCCGCGTGCTGCTGCCTGGCCAGGTGCCCTACGAGGTCTATCGCGACTTGCTCAGGCGCTCGGACGCGCATGTCTACCTGACCTACCCGTTCGTCGTGTCCTGGTCGCTCAGGGAGGCGATGGCGGCGGGCTGCGCCATCGTCGCCGCGGACGTGGAGCCGGTGCGCGAGTTCATCGCCGACGGCGAGACCGGGCTGATGACGCCACCGCTCGACCCCGGCAAGCTCGCCGACAACGTGCTGGGCCTGCTCGAGGACCGCCACCGCGCCGAGGCGCTGCGTCACGCCGCGCGCGCCTGGGCGGAGAAGCACCTGCGCATGGAGGCGTATCTCGACGCCTACCAGGCGCTCATCGCGGAAATCACCGGGGCTCGGACGGTGCCGCGCGCGGCGCCGTCCGAGCCCGCCGCGCGACCTAAAGGGGCAGCTGCTTCAGCGCGGTATCGATCGCCGCCCGCTGCGCGTCGCTGACCCGCATCATCGGCGCGCGAGGCGGATAGAGGCCCATTCCCTGGCGGTGCTGCGCGTATTTCACGCAGGCCGGCAGGTTGTCGTGCGGCATCGCGTTCCACAGCACCGCGAGGCGGCGGTGCAGGTCGAGCGCCGTCTTGTGATCGCCCGCTGCCACCGCGTTCCACAGCTTCACGCACACCCCGGGCACTGCGGTGGTCAGCGCGCTGATCGCGCCGTGCACACCGAGCGCGAAGGCGGGGTAGAGCAGCGCGTCCGTGCCGGTGAACACGACGTTTCCCGGCGCGACACCAGCCACCAGGTCGGAGACGGATTTGAGGTCGCCCGCGCTCTGCTTCATGCCGACCACGCCCGGCACCTCGCGCATGATGCGCAGCATCAGTGCGACATCGAGATAATTCCATGGAACGACGTTGTAGATCAGGATCGGCAGGTTGCACGCGGCGTGGATGGCGCGGAAATGCTCGATCGTGTGCTCGGCGTCCGGCTTGAACAGGTAATGCACAGGCGTGATCTGCAGCGCCGCGATGTTCAAGCCGCGCAGCAACGCCGCGCGCTCGATCGCCTCCCGCGTCGAGTTTACGATCAGCCCCGCGAGCAGCGGCACGCGCCCGGCCACCGCCTTGTGCGCGGTCTCGGCCGCGGCGGCGAACTCGTCACGTGTCAGCGTGTGCCCCTCGCCGGTGCTGCCGCCCACGACCACGCCATGCACACCGCAGGTGACCATCATGTCGAGCTGCTCGCCGATCGCGCCGTGCACGATGCGCCCCGCATCGTCGAAGGGCATGGCGACGGGCGGCACGATGCCGCGCAACCCGGTGACCCCGCCCATGGCGCCGTCGGGCTGCGGCTTGGCCATCAAATTCATGGCGTTTCCTTTCCCGTTCGCGTTGCAACCGTGGTGGCCCTCAGCATGACTCAACCGGCACGCGACGGATAGCTGACGTTCATCCCCGCGCGCACGTCCTGCTGGATGCCGTATTGCGGGAACGGGTAGCGGAACCCGTTCTTCGCCAGCGCCCGCATGCCCGCGATCGCCTGGTCGAGCTGCTCCGGCGGTAGTGCCATCAGCATCTCGTCGTCGAGCACCCCGCCATAGCGGCGCTCCGCGAAACAGGGGATGGAGAGGCTCGGCTCGCGCCGCACCAGCGCGCGGCCCCAGGAATCGGCACAGGCGGACTCACCCACCACGCCCCAGTCGAATTTCCGATAGCCCGACCATTGCAGCCCGTTGATGAAATACATCATCGCGCCCGGCGTGGCGTAGAACAGCGCGATATCCGGCGGGTCGAGCCTCCCCGAGGCCAATGGCGAGACCGCGAGCGCCGCATAGCGCCCATCCTCGACGCAATGCATCGCCGCCTGGTGCGCCGTCGCGTCCGCGAGCGTCGAGAACCACACGCCCTTCATGTGCTCGCCCGAGCGCCACGCGCCGTCCTTCGCGCCCCCGAGCCCCACCACCGCGCGGCATTGCGCGCCCACGAGGTCCTCCGCGGTGACGCCCACGGTCCAGCCCA
>JAJYFW010000278.1 GCA_021785335.1 Pseudomonadota bacterium | reverse complement strand
AGGCGACGAGCGGGCGCGCGTCGATGAAGGCCACGTCCGGCTTGCCGATATGCGCGACCGCCCACTCGGCGCTGACGAGCGGCTGGGCCGCCATCGCCGCGCCGGCGGACAGCGCCAGGCCCGCGATGGCGGAGGCGAGCGCCACGCCCCCGGAGAACCATCGGTTACGCCATTTCGTTTTCATCTCGTTTCCTCCCTTTGTTGGACTTCTCGCCATTGCCGGCTTGCCGTGAAACCCTCTCACGCCGTGACGGTCACGTCCGCCGCGAGGATCGCCTCCGCCGCCGCCGCCCATGCGCGCTCGTCCTCCGGTGCCAGGGCGGAGACGTCGAGGCGCGTGATGCTGGCATCGCCCGTGGCGGCGGCGAGCGCCGCGTCCAGCGTTGCCGTGTCCGGGTAGAGGCCCGTCCTGAGTTCCAGGATCCGTTTCGTCATCGCACCATGCCCTCAGACGTTGACCACGTGGTCGCTGCCAGCGATGGCCGCCGCCAGCGCCGCGGCGTCGAGCACCGGCAGCGCGCCCGCCATCTCCGGCGAGGTGCTCTCCGGCGCGACGTCCGAAAGCTCCAGCAGTTCCGCGAGTTCCGCGTTGGCCTCGGTCTCCGCAACGGGCCCGTTCATGAACACGAGCCTGACGCGGTGGCCGAAGATGGTGAGGCCCGCGGCGACGCGCATGCCCTCGCCGTGGTCGCGCCGCGCCAGCACCAGGATGGATTTCTCGCTGCCCGCCATGGCGCCCCCCTAGAGGCTCACGACGCGCGCGGCCTCGGCCATCAGCGCGCTGTTGATGGTCTGGCTGCCGCGCTGGGCCGGGCATTCGCGGCCGGTCATGTGCAGGTCCCAGGAATGCTCGCAGACGACGGCGCGCGCGGCGGTGGGCAGGGCGGCGGCGAAGGCGGCGTCGTCGAGCACCCGCACGCCGTCGTTGGTGAGGAAGCAGCCCCAGCGCACGCCCCGCGCGGCGAAGGCGCGGGCGAGCGGGGCGGCGATGCGCGCGGCGGCGGGGTTGGCGATGTGCAGCAGGATGTCCAAGGCGGTTGCATTCCCTGTCATGGCTGGCGGTTCAGCGTTGGCGTGTCAGGGCCAAAGGCGCAGCTTGCGCGGCTGGGCGCCGGACTGGTAGTCGCGCGCGAAGGCGGCGAGGCGCGCCTGCGGCGGGCCGGCGGCGATGGTCCCGGGCGGCGCGGGCTCGGGCGCGGCGACGAGCAGCGTGTCGCGCATGGGGGCGGTGAAGATCGTTTCGCTCACGAGGCTGCGCGGGGTGCCGGGCGGCGCGTTGGGCGGGATGGACGGCGCGTGGCCGAGGATCATCACGCGGCGCTGGCCGGCGAGGAAGAGCAGCGCGCCCACCGCGGCCGCCTGCCGCGCGGAGGCGCCGAAGACCAGCACGCGCTCGCTTCCCGCGAGGCCGATCGTGCCGAGCAGCCAGCGCAGCGCGTGAAAGCCCGCCGGGCGGCCGTTTGGTGCGAACAGGCTTGCCGCGGGCAGGCAGCGCGCGCCGGGGAGGGAGGCGTGCTCGCAGACGTTCTTCGCGCGGACATCGACGAGGCGGACGGCGCCCTGCGGCACCCCCTCCGGCATGTGGGCCACGAAGGCGAGCGAGCCCGCACGCGCCGCGTGGGCGGCCGGGGAAGCGGCCAGGAGCAGCGCCGCCAGCGCGCCGGTGGCCGCGCGGCGGCGCATCCGCTCAGCAGCCCCCGAACTGCAGCTTCGGCGCGGCCGGCGTGGTGGCGACCGGCAGGACCTTCGGCGGGTGGGAGATGTAGTAGTCCATCAGTTTTGTCACCGGAACGTTGCCGAAGCCGCCGCCGACGTGCACGGAGCCCAGCGCCTCCGCCGGCATCGCCTTGCCGGCCTGGGCGACGGTGCTGGCGGAGAGGGCGGCGAGCGGAAAGCCCACGACGAACACGGCGAGCGAGACCGCCGCCGCGCCGGCGCAGAACCAGTAGCAGCATCTGTCCATGAGCGAGGCTCCCCCTACAGGACGTCCTTGGTGAAGGCGATGTACATCGTGCCGAACGCGAGGGCCGCGAAGGCGATCTGGGCGATGGTCGAGACCAGGGTCATCGTGCGCGCTCCTTCAGTCGCCGCGGTAGTGGCGGATGAGGGTGGAGAGATCCACGGGCTTGCCGGTGGCGGGGTCGATCACGCGGGGCGCGAAGAAGGGCGCGCCCGATGCATCCACGCGCGCGCTCGCGGGCGGAAAGGCCAGCATCGCCGCGAGCCCGCCCACCGTCGCCACCAGCGCCGCCCAGGCGTAGACCTGCATGTAGACCCTGGCCATGGCCGGCTCCCTCAGTCCTTGCGGATGTAGACTTTCCAGCAGCGCGTGTCCTTCACCGTCGCGAGGTGGAAGGCGCCCAGGCCCGGGCACATCGGCGGCAGCGCCTCCACGGAGGTCGGGTTGTCCACCAGCACCTCCAGCACGTCGCCCGCGCGCATCATGCCCACGGCCTTCTTGGTCATGAGCTGCGGGCGCGGGCAGCTGTCGCCGATGCAGTCCACGGTCTGCGAGACCTGGTGGATGGCGCCGTCGAGGCTGACCGCGTGCTGCGCGGCGGGCGCCGCTGCCTCCGTTTTCCTGCCGAACAGACCCATGCGACGTTCCTTTCCTGTGTTTGCGCGCTTATTCCGCGGGCTTCGCCAGCGGCGCGAGCGCGGGTGCGGCCTCGGCCTTCGCGGGCTGCGTGGCGCGCCGCTCCCGGCGCAGGATCGCGCGGTAGATCGCGAACAGCACCCCCGCCTGCACCAGGCCGAACACGGCGGCCGGGATGCCGAACGTCTTCTGCAGCGTCGCCGCGTTGGCGAAGCCCAGTTGCAGCGAGGCGAGGTTGGGGTGGCCGGTCATGCTCGCGGGCGGCGGCGGCCAGTAGTCCGCGGACCACACCAGCGAGAACAGGAACATGCCGACGAAGGTGAACAGCAACGCCCACAGCGCGCCGATGTTGCCCTCGCCCGTCTTGACCCAGGTGGAGACGGTGCACGCGCCCGCCAGCACCATGCCGATGCCGAACAGGAACAGGCCGGCGAAGGTGTTGAGCCCGACGTCGAAATGCATCGGGTGGCCCTGGCCGACGGAGATGAACACCGTGAAGCCCACGGTGAGGATCATCATGGCGACGAGCAGCGCCTTGGTGTTGCGGTAGGTCTTGAACAGGATGGCGTCGCGCAGCGCCGCGGTGTTGCAGAAGCGCGAGCGCTGCACGAGCAGCCCCGCGACGGTGCCGAAGATGAAGCTCGCGATGCACTGGCCGACGACGGACACCGCTCAGATCCCCAGCACTTTCTTGTAGATCATGGAACCGAACCAGGCGCCGGCGAGGATGCCGCTGACGGCGAGATACCCGCCGAGGTTCATCTCCGGCGTGAGGCCGAAGAAGGTCGAGACGTTGCACACGAACGAAAGCCGGATGCCGATGCCCATCAGCAGCCCGCCCACCGTGATCATCGCCCATTCCGACACCCGGCGCGGATAGCGGATGTAGAATTCCTTGCTCAGGATGGCGCCGATCAGCGCGCCGGTGAACATGCCGAGGCTGATGTAGATCTTCCAGTAGAGGAAGCTCGGCACGTAGACGAGGCGCCAGAACGGCAGCCGCTCGATGCCGTGGCCGAGGATGCCCTTGGCGATCAGACCGGTCATCATCGTTTCGCCGCCGCCCACGGTCCAGGCGCCGACGACCATGAACAGGAACACGTCCAGCACCGCGATGGCGATCAGCGCGATGACGGGATCGAGAGTCTTCTTGAAGAACTCCATCCGCTTGGCTTTCCTCCGGCCTTGTGGCCTTCCCCCGGCGGCCCCCGCGCCGCCTGCGATTGTGCAATGCAGCAGACGAGGACCGGAAACTTTGTGAACGAACTGTAGGACGGCCGCAAACGGCGTGGTAGTAGTTATTGCCAACAGCGCGCCGCGGCACGGGCTCGCGGCCGGCGCGGGCAGGACAGCAGGCAACCATGTCGATCTTCCTCGAAATCGAGCCCGGCGACTTCCTCGGGCACATGTTCAACGCCTGCACGCAGGACCAGATCAGCGAGTTCATCCCCGAGAAGCGGGGCTTTCGCATCCACGGGCACAGCACCACCATCCGGCTGGAGCGGGTGTTCTGGACGG